>JANWYM010000135.1 GCA_025055355.1 Abditibacteriales bacterium | reverse complement strand
CATCCACCGCCGCTGATGGGGAAAGTAACTCATGCGGAACTCAATGATTGCCTCCTCCCCCCAGCGCCCCACCAAGGTCATGCCCGTCTTGCCCGAACCGAAGGCGTAGTCCACCGGCCGCGAGCGCACCCCGGTCGGCAACACGACGGAGAAGTAGAAACGTCCGTCGCGTTCCGTCAGGGCGTAAGCCAGATGGCGTTCGGCGTCCTCGAAGTGTGCGTCCGTGGGGAAGCCGGCGGGGAGTTGGTCACGGCGCATGAGTTTCAAGGTGTGAGCGTGGTGAGAGCGGCGGTGCGCCGCAAACTCCCTAGGGTGGCAGGCAGCACACACGCGGTCGCCCACGTAAGCCGACGCTTCCGCCTCCGCCACCGGGCGCGATAAGAAGGTGCCCGGCGGGGGCGGCGCCGCAACCGTGTTGAGCAGCCACATCCCTCCGCCTCCAATGCCAGCCACTCCCATCAACAGCAACGCCATGCTCACAGGTTTTGACAGGCGACGGTTTAACACGATAGCACGTTAGCACGTTGGCAGGTTGGCACGTTGGCACGTTGGCAGGTTGGCAGATTGAACGTTCCAACGTTCCAACGTGCCAACGTGTCAACGTGATTTAGCGCGGCATCTCTGGCAGCGATTGGGTGGCTTTCTGCTCCAAGGCGGCGGTGGGGGGCGCCGTGCCAGTTATCTTTGCCAGCGTTTCCAGCGCCGCCACCGTCCGCCGGTCGCCAGGCTTGAGGGTGTAAGCCCTGTTCAGGTAGTAAAATGCCTCGCGGTAGTTGCCCTTGCGCAGTTTGATGAGTCCCAACTGATAATGATATTCCGCGTTGTCGGGAAACGCCGCGCAACGTTTCTGGAGGGCGCTTTCCTCCACCACTGCTTGACGGAGCCGAAGAAAACGCTGACGGGCGTGTGCGGCGCGGGCGGGGTCGCCCGCCGCCGTCAGTGCTCGCGACAGTTCCAGAAACACGAAGTAGTTCTCTGGCATCAGTTTCGCCGCCTGCTCCAACTGGAAGACGGCTCGGTGTGGCTGGCGCTGCTGTAAGTAGACGCGCCCTAACGTCAGGCGAGACATCCCACTGAGCGGGTTACGCCGCAGCGCCTCATAGAGCAACGCCTTGGCTCGCTCCAGGCGGTCAGGAAGGTCGGGGTCTTCCAGATACAACTCCGCCAGCAACCCATACGCCCCTGGCTGCTCCGGCTGCCGTTGCACTAAGCGCTCCAGCACGCGGCGAGCCTCACGGGTTTGGAGGGCGCCTTTGAGTGCCTCCGCCAGCAGCATCTGGATGTCCACGTTTTCCGACTGCAACTGCGCCAGGCGGCGCAGGTAGGTGAGGCGCGACTTCTGCTGATGCATCCGCTCCAGCAGCACGGCGGCAATTGCCAACGCCGAGACGCACTCTGGGTCCCGCCGCAGTTCCGCCTCCGCGTGGCGGTAGGCGCGCGCCTCATCCTGAATGCGCAGATAGCACGCCGCCAGCCGACAGTCCAGATGGGGCTCGTCGGGCGCCAACTCCTTCAACCGCTCGAACGCCTCCATCGCTTTGAGCCACTGGTTCGTGGTCATGTAGTATTGGGCGAGGAGGTGACATGCTGAGGCGTGGCGAGGGTCCAGCCGCAGCACAGTTTTGAACTCATCTTCCGCTTTGGCTCCTTCGCCCTGTTGCAGGAGGTTCATGCCCGCCTCCAGATGCTGCCGGACGGGGAGGATGCGCTTCCACCAGTGAAAAAGGTAGCCCCATGCCCCTACCGCCAGACCGACCAGCAACCCGGCACAGACTGGGCGACTGCACACCGCCCGGAGTCGTTGCAAACGGCTCGTCCGAGAGACGGCTTCTGTTCCTGACAAGGAGGAGCGGGACGTTTTATCCAGCCGCGCTCACCTCACCGATTGGACCCGCTCGGAGCGGGTGCCGTTTTGTCAGAGGGCTGTGCCCCTTCGCTCCGGGAGGGCATCCCGCCGCCGGGGGGAGGCATACCAGGACGCGGACGCCCGTAGGTGTATCCCCCGCTCGCCGGTCCCCTTGCGTCCACTGGAGGGGGCGGAGCGGAACCGCCGCCTGACACCTTCCACACCGCAACTGCCGCCACAATGACGATGACGACAATGACGCTGATAGCAACCGATGGTGATACTTTCTGTTTCATCAGCTAATTTCCCCGCAACAGAAGGAGTTACACCGTTAGGGACGCAGCCCTAACGATGTAACTCCCATGACTCCACATCCGTCCGGCTATCGCAAGCAGCGCGCCACCTCGGGCGGGTCGGGGTTGTCATGCCCACAACCCGGCGGCGCGCCACTCCCCCCTCCGAAGACGGGGGGCGTGACCCGTCCGCTGAGCGTCCACTGGTTGACTCTCCTCGGCTGCCAAGTTTGCTCCCACTTGGTCGCCTTGACGTGCCCATCGTAGTAGATAGCGTTCGTGCGTCCGCCTTTGCCCGGCGGAGAGGTCTCACGGCAGTCGTTGACATCAATCGAGCAGCCACCGAAGTGCGAGTAAACCCCGCCGCAGATGTCATACAACCACCCCGCGTGAACGTCGGCGGTTCCCCACACGTTCTCCACGATGAGCAGTGTCTCGGCGGGGCGCTCTACGCGGGAGTCCTTGAGCGGAGGGTCATTGCACCAGTCGCAGCCGCCGCCGTTGATAGTCATTCAGTTCGCCGGAATCCAAGACGTGGTGCAGGTGTTATGCCCGTAGGAGATGGGCATGGAGCGGTCCGTCTCCCAATCCCAGCCCTCCGCGCAATTGCCGGCGCTGGTCCGCCGTGGGTTGGGCGGGCAATCGCCGCTGCGCGGGTTGGAGGGACAAGCAAATACCTGCTTGTTCTTGACATAAGGCTGGATGACATTGCGCCAGACGAGGGTGAAGTCCACGAACCGGTTGTAGAAGTAGGTCCCATCATAGTCCTGTATATACATGCCTGCCGCTAAAGCAATCTGCTTCATATTGGACATACAGGACGCCATCCGCGCCTTCTCCCGCGCCTGGGCGAACACCGGCATCAAAATCGCCGCCAAGATGGCGATGATGGCAATGACCACCAACAACTCAATGAGGGTAAAACCCCTATGCCTCACGATGCCTCTTCGGATATATCCCCCTTGTTCCGGTTGGAGCCTCTCCACAAAGTAGCCCGCGACGCCGTCGCGGAACCGTGGCAGCGGGACGGGCTCCATTGTTCGGATGAGCCCCGTAGCAACCCGAAGAACGTTAATTCCTCCTGTTCCTTGAGACAAATCGCTCTGGTGCCCTCGCCTCACCTCCTCCCAAAATAGCAGGTCTGGAGTCCCCAACTTGTTGGGGGTTAGGTGGCAGGACACCCCAAACAAGTTAGGGGCTCCAGTTCCACTTTATGCAGCATAGCGCGTCAACGGCGCATGGAGAACTCTACTGAACAATCACGCTCAGAGCGCGCACTCTTAACTTCTCTTTAGAGTTGAACTGAGCGATGTCTCTCCCCTTCACCGTGTCGGTGGGAGGGTGCCCGGCGCGCCGGGCACCCGTGGCGTAGGCACCCCCGGACGGGAGCGCTCATACTGCTGCTCCGACATCTGCTCGATTTGCTGGTTTGCTGCCACTTCCCCTTTGGGACGGAAAAAGAGCCAGTAGCCGCCGACACCCACCATCAATACGACCACAACTAATGTAATGACCACTGCCGCTGGCGAAATCTCTTTTCTCATCCCTCCGCTCCTTTCTTGCGCCTTGTCCCGCCCTACGGGCACTGCGGCTTGTCGGGTCGCACGACGGGATTCTGGCAGGCGGTCAGATAACCGCCTTGGATGCGCCCCAAGGGGACCATTTTGGCATGACCGTCCGCGAACACGACATTAGAGCCACTGGGATGGCGCACCCGACAACTGAGCGGGAGCCACCAGGGCGGATCCACGGCGTATTTGATACGATATAAGCCGAACTCTGGAGGATCCCCTGGGCACTGCTGTCCGCGGCTGTCAGCGTTGCTCCAGTCGTTGAACATCGGACCCCAGCCCGAGTCAGCCACGACCGCGATACTCGCCACACCCGAAGGGGCACCTGAGAGAGTCGCTAAACGCGCCCAGTCTGCCGCTCCGTGAAAGATGAACTCGCTGTAACCCAGGTTGCAGCGGAACCGATCCCACGATGGGCCGAATTCCGCCTGCGAACCTGTCTGCGGTCCGCTGGGACAAGCATACACCTGATTGTTCTTGACATAAGGTTCAATCCACTTGACCCATAACGCCCAACTGTAGATGCGCGTCCCCGAACCGCAGGTTTGCCAAGTGACGTTGTGCAAGGGATGGCACGTGCCGTAGACGGCGGATGAAGGGAGCGTCTCGTCGTAGTCCTGCGCATACATCTGCAGGGCTAAACCAATTTGCTTCATGTTGTTTAGGCAGGACGTCATCCGCGCCTTCTCCCGCGCCTGGGCAAACACCGGCATCAAAATCGCCGCCAGGATGGCGATGATGGCAATGACCACCAGCAGCTCGATGAGGGTAAAACCCTGACGCTTCACAATGCTTCTTCCCATGGATGTATCCTCCTTACTCTGGTTGGAATCCCTCCACAAAGTAGCCCGCGACGCCGTCGCGGAACCGTGGCGAAGTGACGGGCTACATTGTTCGGATGAGCCCCGTAGCAACCCGAAGATGCTGTTCCTTGCGTAGATTGCTCTTAGCCCCTCGCCTCACCTCCTCTGAAAACCGTCATCGTCCTCGTCGTCGTCCTCGTTCTCGAACCTCAAAAACGAACGGCGACGAGAACGATTTTCATACGGCGTGGTATCCTCTTGGGGACATGGATGATTCCTCTGACAATGACCTTCAGAGCGCGCCCTTTCAGCATGCCATTAGGATAAGTTGGTAACTTGTCCTACCGTGTTCAGGCAGGCTCTGAGGTGATAGTTCCGATTCACAATCTCTTCTTAGGGATGGGGTGGAACGAGTGCCTCAGTTGTTGGCTGGATTATAGCATATCCACACATAAAAAGTCAATAAAAAAAAGTGACGCGTTTGCCGTTATTCATGTTCTCCTTTGAAAATACCTGTCGTTGCGAGCGCAGCGAAGCAATCCCCTGGGGAGGCGACGATTGCAGCGGCGAGGATGGCTTCGCTGTGCCCACCATGACATTTTCCTGCGGCGTGGTGTCTCAGTTGAGACATGAACAACTCCTCCCCTCAGGGGGGGAAAGACATCGGAGGCAACCGCGTCACTCCTGCCCCCCTATCAATACCAGGGATGGTCGGGGTGCCACTCCATGAACAGTTCCTTCCCCCAATGCAGCGTGCCCTTCTTCCGCCACTTGACATGCCAGTCCATGAACAGGACGTTCACACCCTCATGGTGACGATAGCGCGGGATTTGCGCGTAGCAGTTGGGTGGGTCCGTGCCCGTGCAATCGTCACAATCCGCGTTCAAAGGCGGTTGATGCACGCCGTTGCAAAGCGGGGAGGTGAGCGCTTGAGCAATTGGAGGCGTGGTGTGATTGCACCACCGAAAGCGCGAATGAGATAGGTGATGCTGAGGAGCGCCCCACGGCCACGTCCCGCAGTCGGTGATGAAGAGTTTCTCGGCTGGGGTGGTGACCTCAGATTCGTTGCAGATGTGGTCATACATCCAGCCGATGCTTGGGTTGCGGATGAAGAGGATGCGTAGACAGTAACCCCTTGCCATGCCGGCTCCTCCCCCTGTGCGGGGTGCCGACGGACACTCAAAGACACCCCCTACGTTAGGGTCCTGAGCACCGTGCTTGATGTAAGGATACAGCAGCAACGGAAAGAACTTTGCCCACGGCGGACCCGGTAACGGTTGATGGGGTGGGAAAAACGTACCGTCGTAATCCTGAATATATGCCGCCGACGCCAGCCCAATCTGCTTGAGGTTACTCACGCAGGTTGCCGCCCGCGCTTTCTCCCGGGCTTGGGCAAACACCGGCATCAGAATCGCCGCCAGGATGGCGATGATGGCAATGACCACCAACAACTCGATGAGGGTAAAACCCTGACGCTTCACAATGCTTCTTCCCATGGATGTATCCTCCTTACTCTGGTTGGAGCCTCTCTGCAGAGTAGCACGCGGCATCGTCGTAGAACCGTGGCGGAGTGACGGGCTACATGGTTCGGGTGGGTTCTTAGCGACCCGCAGGACGTTAATTCCTCTTGTCCCTTGGACAAATCGCTCTTATACCCCCACCTCACCTCCTTGGAGAACATCTGTCATGGAGAGCGCAGCGAAGCCATCCCCGCCGCTGCAGCCATCTCCTCCCCCGAGGATGGCTTCGCTGTCCCCGCCATGAGATTTGACAATGACCTCCAGAACGCACCCTTTCAGCATGCCATTAGGACAAGTTGCTAACTTGTCCTACCGTGTTCAGGCAGGCTCTGAGGTGATAGTTCCGATTCACAATCTCTTCTTTGGGATGGGGTGGAACGAGTGCCTCAGTTGGTGGCTGGATTATAGCACATCCACGCATAAAAAGTCAAGAAAAAAAGTGACGCGTTGCGAGGGAGATTGCTTTACTTGGTTCTTCGCCACCGCTCCGCTCCCCACAATGACCTCCCAGGCGCTCGCCGTGACAGGCATTGGAACTTGCATTCCTCTCAGATAGAATGCGATGTCGCAAACGGCGCAACAACGCTCTCCTGTCAACGAGCCTTCAGCCCCATCATCACCCCCAGCGCCTTGCGGAACACTTGCACGTGCGCTGCCGCCCACGCGCGACGGGAGGGGGCGAGGGAGATAAGACTCCACAAAGCGGTTTTGAGCAGGAAGCCTATTGCCGACCCCACGCGCAAAGCGACGAGTTCCCAAAGCCGGTGATGCTTGCGGAAGTAGCGCAGTTGACTGCGGCAGTAGATAAGGAACTTCGTCTCGTGCATCCAGCCCTCGCCGGTGTTTTGTCCGCCGAAGTGGACGATTTCGGCGTCGAGGACATGCGCGACCTTCCAACCCGCGTGGCGGGCGCGACGGCAGAAGTCGGTTTCCTCAAAGAAGATGTAGAAGCCCTCGTCCAACCCTCCCAATTTTTCCCACACCGCGCGACGCGCCACGAGGCAGACGCCGCCAACCCAGTCGGGGTAACAAGGATTGGGGATTGCAGATTGCGGATTGCGGATTTGATGTTCCACGGGGCGTTTGACCCATCTCGCGGGCAGGATGTTCGCGCTGAGTTCTGACCACAAAGTCACAAACGGTCCGCAGCACGGCTGCGCCGTCCCGTCGGGGTTGAAAATCATCGGCGCGGCAACGCCACATTCGGGATGCTCGTCGAGGAACTGAACCAGGCGGTCGAACGCGCCGGGGCGGATGAGGGTGTCGTTGTTGAGAATGCAAACGTATCGTCCCCTCGCGCCGCGCAAGCCGAGGTTGTGGTTGGCAGTGAAGCCTTGTTTGGAGGACAGACGAATGAGCCGCACCGACGGGAACTCTCTTGCCATCATCTCCACGCTGCCGTCGCGTGAGGCGTTATCCACCACCGTAATTTCAGCCGTGATGTGCTGGAAACTCGCCAGCAGCGAGCGCAAGCAGTCGGCAAGCATCTCCTTGCCGCCGAGATGGGCGATGGAAATGGAGAGGTCAAACATAGGAACTCGGTGACCGGTGACCGGTGACCAGTGACCAATGGCTTAGAGCCTCTCCGAAAACACGGAGTCCGAACTCGCTCGGGCTGGTTTTCCCTCAACAAGTTAAGGACTCCTTAGTTTTTCGGGTAGGCACTTAAACTGTTTACCGGTCACTGGTCACTGCTCACCGATGACTTGACGACGACTTGCGCCACCCGTTTGAGAAACGGCTCGTATGCGATGGGTGGTAGGAGCAGTTGCTCCAGATACTCGATGGACACCTTGCGACTGGCTTGAATGGCGCGGCGTTTGCGCAGCAGCGCGGGCAGGTGAAAAAGTGTGGATAACTTCGCCCGCAGCGCGAGACCAACAAAGCCCAGTTCGGGGCGAACGAGGTGCGACAGCACCGAGCGCACCTGGGTTTCGAGGATGTGACGAGCATACTTGCGCAGCAGCGGGGTCGGGAAGTTTTTGATGATATACCAGAGTTGGTTGCGGTTCAGATGGTAGATCGCCATGCGATGCACCTGCAGGTTGAAGATGGAACCGCAGCCGAGATGATGGACAATGGCGGTCGGCACGTAGAGGCAGCGGAATCCCGCCAGTTGCGCGCGGAAACCGTAGTCCACATCCTCAAAGGAAAAATAGAAGTCCTCATCAAACAGCCCAACCGTCTCCACCAACTCCCGCCGATATACGCTCGCGCACGCCGACGCGCTGAAGACGTATTCGGGCACGGGTGGATGGTCTTCGTCCAAGTCCCCTTTCCAGCGGCTCATTGCAATCCCGTTTTTGTAGCAGACGTCCCCCGCGCCACCGAGGCGCAAGCGGTCGCGCATTTCCAGAATTTTCGTCGCGCAGAAGCCCACCTCGGGATGCGCTTCAAATGCCTTGCGAATTTCCTCCAGCCAGTGCGGGTCGCACTCGGTGTCGTTGTTCAAAACAGCGATGTATTGTCCCTGCGCCGCCTCGATGCCGCGATTGACGGCGAACGGAAAGCCCGTGTTGCGTCCCAGGCAAATCGTGCGCACCTCGGGAAACTCGCGGCGGATGAACGCCACTGACTCATCGGTAGAGCCGTTGTCCACGACGATGACCTCCACGCCTGTCTGCGTCTGCTTGCGCAACGACGCGAGGCAGGTCGGCAGGTATTTCATGCCGTTCCAGTTGGGAATGATGACGGAGAATGTCAAGGGGAAGTAAGGGGAGGTAAGGGGAGGTAAGGGGAGGTAAGGGGAAGTAAGGGGAAGTAAGGGGAAGTAAGGGGAAGTAAGGGGAAATAAGGGGAAGGAATGGAAAGGAAGGAGGAGTAAGGGGAAGGAGAAGGAGGTCTTCAAAAGTTACGCGGTTGCCATCGAGTAACCGCGTAACTTTCATCCCATCCCTCTCCCCTTACTTCCCTTTCACTTCCCTTTTACTTCCCCCTCCTTCCCCTTAATAACCCATAAATACACATAAATAAACAAAATTAAACAAAATTAACCAAAAATACACAAACAAAACCATATAAAAAAATACTAA
>JANWYM010000134.1 GCA_025055355.1 Abditibacteriales bacterium | reverse complement strand
AACGCTCTGGGCTCGCCCTGCTACCCACTCCCCTCCTCTGTACCAACCCCCCCCGCGGGGTATGTCTTGGCGGCGCTCCCCATGACAGGCATTTTGCCAGGAGAGGG
This sequence comes from Abditibacteriales bacterium, assembly GCA_025055355.1. Taxonomy (GTDB): domain Bacteria; phylum Armatimonadota; class Abditibacteriia; order Abditibacteriales; family JANWYM01; genus JANWYM01. Next base: position 9,010 of record JANWYM010000134.1, on the reverse strand, counting down.
CAAGACGCAAAAGTTCAGTCAAATAAGAACGTGAGGTGAACATGAAGAAGTCCGTTGCTATCATTGGCGCCACCGGTCTGGCGGGACAGCAGTTCATACCCGCTTTGCAGAATCACCCGTGGTTTGAAATCAAAACGCTGGCTGCGTCCGAACGCAGCGCGGGGAAAACTTACATTGACGCTCTGCGCGAACCCAGCGGCTCGGTGGGTTGGTGGGCGGAAGGGTTCCCGTCGCCTGATGTGCAGAACATGACCGTCATCAACTCCGATGACTTCGACCCGACGACAGTGGACGTCGTGTTTACAGCGGCGGAGGTCGAAAAGGAAGGGGTGAGCAAGCGCGAGGCGACGCAAGCGCTCGAAGCCCGCTTCGCCCAAGCGCGACCGACCATCAGCACGACCTCGGCGTTCCGCTACGAAGACGATGTGCCTATTCTCATCCCCGGCGTCAACAACGCCCACGCCGCGTTGGTCAAGCAGCAAAGTCAGCGCGGCTGGAAAGGCTTCGTCGTGCCGATTCCCAACTGCACCACGACGGGCATGGCGATTACGCTCAAGCCACTTTACGACGCCTTCGGCATCAACGTCGTGATTATGACCTCACTGCAAGCGCTGTCGGGTGCGGGACGACGCGGCGGCGTGCTGGGCTTGGACATTCTCGACAACGTGATTCCTTACATCGTCGGCGAAGAGGAAAAAGTGCAGCGCGAGACGCAAAAAATCTTGGGCGCGTTCGACGGGACGCAAATCACCCCGGCTGACTTCAAGGTCAGTTGCACCTGCACCCGCGTCAACGTGCAGGACGGACACACCGAAGCGGTATTTGTGTCACTGGCAAAGCCTGCATCCGTCGAGGACGTCAAGCGCGTGATGAGCGAGTATGGGCGCGACATCGCCGACCTACCCTCCGCCCCGCCGCAGATGATTGTCCTGCACGACGACCCGTTCCACCCGCAGCCTAAGCGCGACCGCGATATCCACGACGGCATGGCAACCGTCGTCGGCAGGGTCCGTGAGGACCCCGCCCTCCCCAACGGCATCAAATACGTCCTGCTCTCGCACAACACGAAGATGGGGGCGGCAAAAGGCGCGGTGTTAGTGGCGGAGTTGATGGTGAGAGAAGGATACATCTAACGTGATGTGTGATGCGTAATCCGCAATGCTAAGAGTGACGATGAAAAGGCCTGTCATTGCGAGCGCAGCAAAGCCATCTCCCGCGCGTAAAAATGTCATTGCGAGAAGCACAGCGACGAAGCAATCCCCGCCGCCGCAGCAATCCCCGCCGCTGGAGTCGTCTCCTCCGCCGGGGATGGCTTCGCTGCGCTCACAATGACAGGTCTTTTCAAGGGAGAGCGGAACCGATGCGCCATGTCGTTCTTGTCACGGAGTTAGAGTTCGCCAAAGGTGAGGAGGTCTTCCGCTCCGAAAGCCACTTTGATTGGCAGGCGGTTAAAGCCGATGAGCCAACGTTGTCGGCAGCGGTGCTGGCTTACCACTGCCGCGCAGTCATCGTGGGCGTCGCGCCTTACACACATGCGCTCTACGAGGCGCTGGGGCGCACGGGCGGCGCAAACGGCACGCTCATTGCACGTTTCGGCGTGGGGCATGATAACATTGACAAGGCAAAGGCGCGGGAGCATGGCATCCTTGTCACCAACACCCCCGGCACGCTCGACCAGAGCGTCGCCGAGCATACGATTTGGTTGATGGGCTGTCTGGCAAAGCGGATTCCTGTGGCTGACGCGCGGTTTCGCGCCGGCGAGTTCGTCCCGGAGATGGGCGTGGAGTTGAGCGGGAAGACGCTCGGCGTCATCGGCTTCGGCGGCATCGGGCGGCGCGTGGCGGCGATGGCGCACTTCGGGTTCGGGATGCGTATCGCAGCCGTGGGGCGGCGTGCGTTGGAGGAGTTGACGGAAAGGGAGAGAAGAGAGGTTGACCGCGTTCAAGCCACTTACACCAACGATGCGGACGCTGTGCTACGCACAGCCGATGTCATCAGCGTTCACCTGCCCGCGAACGCGCAGACGCGTCACTTCTTCAGCGCGCCGCGCTTTGCGCAGATGAAGCCCTCTGCTCTTTTCATCAACACCGCGCGCGGCAGCCTCGTGGACGAAAGCGCGCTGTTCGACGCACTCACGGCGGGACACATCGGAGGTGCGGCGTTGGACGTTTTCGAGAAAGAACCTTATGAACCCGTCTCGCCAGACAAAGACCTGCGCACGTTGCCCAACGTCGTGCTGACGCCGCACATCGGCTCTAACACACGCACGGCGAACCACAACATGGCGCGGAGTTGCGTGGAGACGGTGGGGAAGTTTTTTGAGGGACGATTTGAACAGCTACCGCGTGTCGGTTAGGAGTCGCGGAGGGAGGTGGTCATCAAGCATATCAGGCTGAGTGGTGGGATAGTGATGAGAGAATCAACGTTCATTAAAGGAGAAAATGAGTATGAGCAACACAGTTCATAGTTTGCTAACACCGGACAACTGCACAGTCATCTTGATTGATTACCAGCCGCAGATGGCGTTTGCCGTCAAAAACATTGACGGGCAAACGCTTATCAACAACGCTGTTGGTCTCGCCAAGGCGGCGAGGGTCTTTAACATTCCGACAATTCTCACGACGGTGGCGGAAGAGAGCTTCAGCGGTCCCATGTTTCCAGAATTGCAAGCCGTCTTTCCCGACCAGAAACCGATTGACCGCACCACGATGAACACGTGGGAAGATGAGAGAGTTGTTGCAGCGGTGAAGAAAACGGGTCGTAAAAAACTGGTGCTGGGCGGTCTCTGGACGGAGGTTTGCATCGTGCTTCCGACGATTCAGGCAATTGAGGCAGGCTACGAAGTTTACGTCGTCGCGGATGCCTGCGGCGGCACCAGCATCATGGCTCATGACATGGCGATGCAACGCATGATTCAGGCAGGAGCCGTTCCTCTAACGTGGCTGCAATTCCTGCTGGAGTTGCAGCGCGATTGGGCGCGCCAGGAGACTTATGATGCTGTGCTTGCGGTGGTGAAGGAACACGCGGGGGCATACGGGGTGGGTGTCCGTTATGCGAAGTTCGCGCTGGGCGAACACGCGAGCGAGGCGGGATAGGTCAGGAAGGGATCCGCGCATAAGGCGAATGAACGCAAATTGATTATGAGGGTTAAAAAGCGGTGAGGCATCCTGATGCCTCTGTTCATCTTGCGCTTTATTCGCGGATAGAACTGGAGTCAATATGCACGCGGACATGATTCTCACCAACGGTCGCATCGTCACGCTGGACGAGCGCCGCCCGTTTGCGTCCGCCGTCGCCATCAAGGACGGTCGCTTTATCGCTGTCGGCACAGACAAGGAGGTGATGAATCACAAGGGCAATCAAACGCAGGTGATTGACGTGGGCGGTCGGACGGTCATCCCCGGTCTCAACGATTCACATATCCACGTTATTCGCGGCGGACTTAATTACAACATGGAATTGCGGTGGGACGGGGTGCCATCATTGGCGGACGCGCTGCGGATGCTGCGTGAGCAGGCGCAGCGCACGCCGCCGCCGCAGTGGGTGCGCGTCGTGGGCGGATGGTCGGAGTTTCAGTTTGCGGAGCGACGGATGCCTACTCTCGATGAAATCAACGCCGTGTCGCCTGATACGCCTGTATTCGTTTTGCACCTCTACGACCGCGCTCTCCTCAATCGCGCCGCGTTACGTGCTGTCGGTTACACTAAAGACACGCCCGCCCCACCGGGCAGCGAAATGCAACGCGATAGCCGAGGCAATCCAACGGGGCTGCTGATCGCCAAGCCGAACGCACTGATTCTCTATGCCACGCTTGCTAAAGGACCGAAACTTTCCTATGAGGATCAGATAAACTCCACGCGGCAGTTCATGCGCGAGTTGAACCGTCTGGGTCTCACGAGCGCCATTGACGCGGGCGGCGGTTTCCAGAACTATCCTGAAGACTACGCGGTCATCAACGACCTGGCAAAGCAAGGTCAACTCACGCTCCGCATCGCTTACAATCTGTTCACACAGCGTCCCACGCAGGAACTGGACGACTTCACCAAGTGGATACAAATGACCCAGCCCGGCGCGGGCGACGACTTCTATCGCATGAACGGCGCGGGTGAAATGCTTGTCTTCTCGGCTGCCGACTTTGAAGACTTCCTCGAACCACGCCCCGACCTACCACCAGTGATGGAGTCCGAGTTGAAGGCAGTTGTAAAATTACTGGTGCAGAACCGCTGGCCCTTCCGCCTACACGCGACTTACGACGAATCTATTACGCGATTCCTCAACGTCTTTGAAGAGGTCAATCGCGAAATGCCCTTCAACGGATTGCGCTGGTTTTTCGACCACGCGGAGACGATTTCTGAAAAGAACATCGAGCGCGTGCGGGCATTAGGTGGCGGGATTGCCGTTCAGGACCGCATGGCATTTCAGGGAGAATACTTCGTGCATCGCTACGGGGCTAAAGCCGCCGAGCGCACGCCGCCCATCGCCACAATGCTTAGAATGGGCGTGCCTGTCGGCGCGGGAACGGACGCAACACGGGTAGCGAGTTACAACCCGTGGGTTTCGCTCTACTGGCTCGTCAGCGGTAAAACCGTGGGCGGGACAGCGCTCTATCCGGAGGCAAATCGTCTTGACCGCACAGAGGCGCTCAGGCGATTCACTGTGGGCAGCGCGTGGTTCTCAAACGAGGAGGCGCAGAAAGGCTCAATCGCAGTGGGGAAGTTCGCCGACCTCGCTGTGCTCTCAGCCGATTATTTCTCTGTTGCGGAAGAAGAAATCAAGCGCATTGAATCTGTTCTGACGATTGTGGGAGGCCAAGTGGTCTACGGCGCGGGGGAGTTCAACAATTTTACTCCACCGCCGCTGCCCGTGAGCCCCGACTGGTCGCCTGTCATCAGGTATGGCGGTTACGCTCGTCGCCCTGTGGAGGTTGCCGTCACCCAGTCCGCCCAAACACGAGTCGCATGGGGCCTCACCCACCGATGGGTGCTCGGCGATGTGGGACGATGGCAGATGGGTTGTGACTGTTTTGCGTTCTGATGGCAAACGCTTCGGCTGGAAAAATATCAGCGTGGAGTCCACTGCGCCAACCGCTCTTCCGCGCCCTATGGCTCGCGTCCGTCATAGGGGACGTCGGAACGTGGATGCACAACGTCGGCGCGGTGTGGTTGATGACTTCGCTTGCCCCGTCAGCGGACATGGTGGCACTGGTGCAGGCAGCCAGCGCGCTGCCGATCTTTCTGCTTGCGCTGTTAGCGGGCGCGCTGGCCGACGTAGTGGACCGCCGCCGCCTACTTCTCTTCACGCAAGGCTGGATGCTGGTCGCGGCCGCTGCCCTCGGCGTTCTGACGCTCATAGGCACAATCACGCCTTGGGTGTTACTCGCTCTCACCTTCGTCCTCGGCATAGGGGCAGCGATGAGCGCTCCTGCGTGGCAAGCCATCGCTCCCGAACTGGTGTCTCGCCAGGAGTTGTCGGCGGCAGTTGCTCTGCGCGGCGTCGGGTTCAACCTGGCGCGTGCCGTCGGTCCCGCGTTGGGAGGGATCGTCATCGCTGCCGCAGGAGCGGGTATCACGTTTCTGATTAATGCCGCTTCGTTTCTGGGCGTGATGATCGTTCTCTGCTGCTGGCATCGTCCACCTCACGAGAGCGTGTTACCAGCAGAGCGCGTCATGGGAGCAATGCAAGCAGGCGTGCGCTACGTGCGTCATGCGCCCGCGCTGCGCGCCGTGCTGGTGCGCGCCGGCGTCTTTGTTGTGGCAGGAAGCGCGCTGTGGGCGCTTTTGCCCATCGTGGTGCGGAGTGAACTGAAATTGGATGTGATGGGCTATGGCGTGCTGCTTGGAAGCCTTGGTGTCGGCACCATCGCAGGAGCCGCCTTCCTTCCCAAAGTGCAGCGCAAGCTTGCGGTGGACTGGCTGGTTGCGAGTGCGACGGTGCTGTTTGCAGCCGTGACGCTGACGCTGGCCTACGTGCGTCATTTTGCTTGGCTGTGCGCTGTGATGATTGTCGGAGGGGCGGCGTGGATCGCTCTGATGTCCAGCCTCAACGTTGCGGCACAGACCTCCGTGCCGTCATGGGTCAGAGCACGGGCCCTCGCAGTATATTTGCTCGTCTTTCTGGGCGGGTTGGCGGGGGTATGTTTTCTTTGGGGAGCGGTCGCCGCCAGGGGGGGAATCTCTTTCTCGCTTTTGTGTGCTGCGATTGGATTGGTTGCAGGACTGGCGACGATAACGCGCTATCGTCTCACCAGCGCCCAGACAGACCTGACACCTTCGATGCACTGGCAGGAGCCGGTCGTGGTCAGCCCATTCAACTTGGAACAGGGCCCCGTCCTTGTCATCATCGCCTATCGCATTGACCCGGCGCGGGCGCACGACTTCGTGCTCGCCATGCGAGACCTACGACTGGAACGCCTGCGGGACGGCGCGATTCGCTGGGACCTGTTCCGCGATGCCGCTGATCCAGGTCGCTACGTGGAGACCTTCATCCTTGAATCGTGGGTTGAACACTTGCGTCAGCATGAGCGCGTCACCGTCGCCGACCGCGCGGTTCAGGAGCGTGTTCACACTTTTCATGTTGGCGACACGCCACCGACCGTTTCACACCTCCTCTCGGTAAACGAGAGAATAGCGAAAGGAGAACTGACATGATTCAAGTCAGACCCAGTTACGAACGCGGACACACGAAAATGGGCTGGCTGGACAGTTACCATTCGTTCTCGTTCGGTGATTACTACGACCCCAAGCATGTAGGCTTTCGCGTTTTGCGCGTCATCAACGACGACCGCATTGCGCCAGTGATGGGCTTCGGCTTCCATCCCCATCGGGATATGGAAATCATCACCTACGTGCTCGAAGGCGCGCTGGAACATAAGGACAGTCTGGGCAATGGTTCGGTCATCCGCGCCGGCGATGTGCAGCGCATGAGCGCGGGCACGGGAATTCTGCACAGCGAGTTCAACGCCTCGCAAACCGAACCCGTTCATCTCCTGCAAATCTGGATTCTGCCCGAGCGGCAAGGATTGCCGCCGAGTTACGAGCAGCGCACAATTGCGGCGGAAGAGAAACGCGGCAGGTTGCGGCTGATTGCTTCGCGGGACGGGCGCGAGGGAAGTGTGACGGTGCATCAGGACGTTGATGTGTATGCCGCTGTGCTTGCGCCCGGCGACGAAGTGGTGCACGCATTGCAGCCTCATCGTCATGCGTGGGTGCAGGTCGCCAGAGGCGATGTGACGTTGAACGGTGTGCCACTGCAAACGGGCGACGGCGCGGCGGTCAGCGAAGAGGAAAGTATCACCTTGCGGGCGAATGTAGAGACAGAGGTATTGGTGTTTGATTTGTCGTGAATTGAAGCGTCACGCGGATAAGGACTAAGAGCCTCTCCGAAAACTCTCCCCTCCTTACCAAGGAGGGGTCGGGGGAGGTCCAGAGCCAGCCAATAACCCCCAGGGGTCCTCCTGGTAAAGGGAGAGAGCAAGGTTTTCGGAGAGGCTCTAAGGCGGATGCGTTTTTGTCTTTCCATCCGCGTTAGCCCTTATTCAAGTGACCTGATTGGAGACAACCATGAAAGCAATTAGAGTCCATGAGTTTGGTGCGCCTGAGGTCATGAAGTTAGAAGAAGTCCCCGACCTGCAACCCGGCGCGGGGCAAGTGCTGGTGCGGGTGCGAGCGGTCGGGGTCAATCCCGTTGAGACTTACATCCGCTCGGGCTGGTATCCGCGCAAACCTGCCTTGCCTTACACGCCGGGCAACGACTGCGCGGGCGTGATCGAGGCGGTCGGGGAGGGTGTGACGCGCTGGCAGGTCGGCGACCGCGTTTATACGTCGTGGTGTCTGACAGGGGCGTATGCCGAGCAGACACTGTGTCACGAGTCGCAGGTGCATCGTTTGCCTGACAACGTGACGTTTGCGCAGGGGGCGGCCGTGGGCGTGCCCTATGCGACGGCGTGGCGCGGGCTGTTTCAGCGGGGACGGGCGGTGCCCGGTGAGACGGTCCTGGTTCACGGCGCCAGCGGCGGTGTGGGCATCGCCGCCGTGCAGATAGCGCGCGCGGCAGGCTTGGTGGTCATCGGCACAGGCGGCACGGAGCGCGGGCGCGAGTTGGTGAAAAGAGAGGGCGCGCATCACGTCCTCGACCATCATGCGCCAGACTATCTGGAGCAACTCATGGCGCTGACCGACGGGCGCGGGGTGGACGTGATTTTGGAGATGCTGTCGAACGTCAACCTCGCCAAAGACCTGACGGTTCTCGCCCCGCGCGGGCGTGTGGTCGTCATCGGCTGTCGCGGCACGGTTGAAATCAACCCGCGCGATGCGATGAGCCGTGACGCGGACATTTTGGGCATGTCGCTGTTCAACGGCACGCCTGCCGAACTCGCGGCTGTTCACGCTGCGCTCGTCGCGGGCTTGGAGAACGGCACGCTGCGCCCCGTCGTCGGGCAGGAGATGCCGCTCGCGGATGCCCCGCGCGCGCACGTGGCGGTTATGACACCAGGAGCGTATGGGAAGATTGTGTTGATTCCGTAGCGCAAACTGACAGATGGCGCTACTCAGAAAGGAAACTCCCATGCCAAGGATTCTCGTTCTCTACTACTCCATGTATGGCAACGTCTTCCGCATGGCTTCTGCCGTCGCGGAGGGCGCGAAGGAAGTCGAAGGCGCGGAGGTTGACATCAAAACCGTGCCTGAACTCATTCCCGACCACGTGGTTCAGTCGAACCCCGCAATGAAAGCGGCGAAGGAACTTCAGAAGGACGTGCCGATTGCGACGCCAGAGGAGTTGGCGAACTACGATGCCATTCTCGTCGGCACGCCGACGCGCTTCGGCAACATGTGCGCGCAGATGCGCAACTTCTGGGACCAGACCTCGCGGCTATGGATGAGCGGTGCGCTCATCGGCAAACCCGCTGGCGTGTTTTGCAGCACGGGGTCGCTGCACGGCGGGCAGGAGACGACGCTGATCTCCACGATGCTGACGCTGTTTCATCACGGTATGATTCTCGTCGGCGTGCCTT
>JANWYM010000133.1 GCA_025055355.1 Abditibacteriales bacterium | reverse complement strand
CGCCCGCCGTCGTGGACGAAACCGCCGACATTCCCAAAGCGGCGCGCGACATTGTGGCGGGTGCGTCGTTCGACAACAACCTGCTGTGCATCGGCGAGAAAGCCGTCGTGGTCGTTGAGTCCGTCGCCGACGATTTGATTCGGCACATGAAGCGCGAAGGGGCGTATGAGGTCGTCGGCATGGACGCGCAGCGGCTCGCCAATGCCGTGTTCCCCCGAGGTGAAATGAACCGCAACTGGGTGGGCAAAGACGCCGCTGTGATTCTGCGCGACATCGGCGTTCACGCGCCCGAGGACACGAAGGTCGCCCTGCTCGAAGTCGAACGCGGGCACACGCTGTTGATTGAAGAACAACTCATGCCCATCCTGCCCGTCTGCCGCGTGCGCAACTTTGAGGAGGCGATGGAGGTTGCCCTGGAAATTGACGGCGACCGGCGGCATACCTTCGTCATTCACTCCAAGGACATCACCCGCATCATGCGCCTGCGCCGCGCCGCCAACTGCACGGTGTTCGTCGCTAACGGACCGTCCTACGCCAGCGAAGGCGTCGAAGGCGAGGGCTTCCTCGCCATGAGCCTTGCCGGAGCGACGGGCGAGGGGTTCACCTCCCCGCGCACGTTCGTGCGGTATCGGCGGTTTGCCATGGCGGGGTTGAAACCGTAAGCGGCGCTTCACAGGCGGCACTTTCAGTGCCGTCATTCATCTAACAAGGCAGCCGCTTCTTACCTCAATCGGACGACGGGTTCTTCGATCCGTAGATAGGCTTTCCGCACGAGGTCATAGACGGTCATGCACAGCCACCGGTCTTCGTTGATGGAGTAAGTAACGCGCAGACGCGGGGAGTTGCCGCGTCCGGGAGGGATGAGGCGAATCGGTTCGTCGGCGGGGTTGAGGGTGACGACGGTGCCATTGTGCGATTCCTCCTGCGGAACCCAGTAGGACGCCCCATTGGGGCGCTGTTCCCATCGCACCGGCGCATGTCCCAGCCGCCCGATTTCGCAGACGCGGAAACTCATGTCCGTCATACCGTTGTAGTCGGCGTAGTAGCGGGTGGTGAATTCAGGCGCCGTCGGGTAGCGCGTGCCGCGCGGCACGAGCAGTTCGTATTCGACCTTGCGCGTGCGGTCATTGTGGACGCTGAGGGCGTAGTCGTGGTAGATGTGGTCTTCGATTGGGGCGCCGCTGGCGAACCGCGCCGCACCTAAGGCGACGTAGGTGAACACGAGTTCTGGCTGCCGCTCGGGGTAGCGCACGATGGCGGGGCGGCACAGCTCATCCACCAACCCGGCGACCTCAGGGAGAAGCGTCGAACCGCCGACCAGCAGCACCTCATCAAACTGCTTGTAATGCTCCGGCACGTTGGCTTCCTCCAACTGGCGGCACATTTCGGCGAGGGCTTGGCGGATTGCCTCGTAGAGTCCGCGCTCGGTCAGCAAGTTGACCAAGTCCTGCCGCGTGAACGGCTGCGGCTTCAGTCCGCGAAACTGGAAGAGGGACTCACCGCGCAGACTCGCCTGCTCCTTGACGCGGGTGGCTTCCCACTTGAGGTCCTGATGCCACTCAGGGATGTCGCGCACCGCGCGGGGGACGAGTTTCTCGATGATCCATCGGTCCACGTCGTCGCCGCCCAGCAGCACCATGTGTTTCGCCAGCACGGGCGCCGCGCCGACCTCGGCGGTGTGCCCGCCCAAGCGGATCGCTGCGAGGTTGAGCGTGCCGCCGCCAAAGTCGAAGACGAGCAACGTTTCGTCGCGGGCGACGTTGACGCCGTAGCCCAACGCGGCGGCAATCGGTTCGTCCAGCGAGCGAAAGCGGCGGACGCCCAACGACTTGACGATGGCTTGTAGTTCGGCGCGATACGTCTCGTAGAACCCGACGGGTGCGGAGATGGTTAGATCCGTGATGCGCTGCTGCGATTGCTGGCGCAGGGCGTGAAGCAACTCGCGCAGGAACATCTTCGTCACGTCGCGCACAGAGAAATGCTGATTCTCGACGCGGGCGATGGGACGCTGGCTTTCGCTGCCCAGAAAGCGTTTGAACCCCTGCGCGAACGCGGGCGATTGTCCATCGAAGTTCTGGTTGAGCGCAAGTTGCCCAATGAACACCTCCAGCACGTTGCGGCGGAAGAACCACAGCCACCGCCGCTGGGTCTGGTAAAGGTAAACCGCCGACGGCACCAGCGGCGACATCGGCGACGGCATCTCCCGCACGATGCGAGGCAAGTGAACGAGATGCACGCCCGTCCCGTCCGCCATCGCTGCGACTGTGTTAGTAGTTCCGAGGTCAATAGCCCAGTAGGTCGGCATAGCGCACCTGAACGACGATTAACACTGCTCTGCTAAACCGTATATTAACCACTTTTACTCCAGGCGTCAATCGGGGGCAAGGCGAAACCTGATGCCCGCCAATCTTCTCTAAGAGCCTGTCGGGAAACTCTCCCTTCCTACCCAGGAAGGGTCGGGGGAGGTCCAGAGCCAGCCAACAACCTCCCTGGAGTCCTGCCGGTGGTTGGTGTCATGGCGAGCGGAGCAAGGCAATCTCATCCGCGGGGGATGGCTTCGCTCCGCTCGCCATGACAGGCATTCAGCGGATGGCTGCCCTCCGCTCGGTATGACAATCAAAACTTTCTGCATTTGCGCAATCCACAAATTGACTTCTTGTTTCATGTAAGGTAAAATAGGGGAAAACCCTATCTGGTATGAAAAGGGGGGAACGCGCTTATGGGTTGCCGATTAGACGTGCCCAAGCGAGCCGCGCTTGTGAGCTTTGTTCTTTTGCTGGGAGCAGGGGTGCTGCGTCCCGTGCACGCTCAACTGCCGGTGGGTAGTCGGGCGAACCTGAACTTTGTGCTGCCCAACGTCAACGGGGCGCCGGTGAACTTGCGGGCGGCGGCGGGGGGACGTCCGCTGCTGCTGAATTTCTGGTCCAGCACCTGAGGCACCTGCGCGTCCGCCGTGCCGCAGTTGCGGCAATACGCTGAAAAGTATGGGGCAAAGGGGTTGACGATCGTCGCCATCAACGTGGACCGCGACCCCAGCCGCGTCCCGCAGTTCCTCATCGAGAAGCAGGTGCCAGTTCCCGTCCTGCTGCGCGGCGATGCCGTGCAACGCAACTTTGGCATTAGCGGTCCGCATCACACCTTTCTGATTGACGGCAACGGCGTTGTCCGCGCCCATCAACACGGCGCGTTGAACAACAGGGCGTTTGACCAGAAGATTGAACTGTTGCTGGGCATGATGCCGCCGGAGTTCGGTTGGCTGCGCTCCGTTGCGGCGACGTATCAGAAAGCCATCGAGGACGCTGACGCCGGGCGCCTGGAGCAGGCGTTGAACGCCCTAAAAAGCATCGCCCCGCCTCGCACGATGGTCATTAAAGTGGAGACCAGTGCCCTGCCACCCCAATATGTGAAGCCCTGCCTGCAAGCCGCCGTGGCGGGCGTGCAGCAGTGGCAGAAAATTCTGGGCAAGTTAATTCAGTTCCAGTTTGCCTCCGACGAGGAGAAGAAACCCGAAGCCGAGAGCAGCCCAACGGACGAGAAGAAGGACGAGAAAAAGCCCGAAGACAAACGCCCTGACCTCATCATCAAATTCGCCACCCAGGTTTACGACCCCAACGATAACGCCGGGATTACGACGGTGTGCGCCCACACGCGGGTCATGAACGAAAGCGAAATGGGGATGCGCCCCCACGCGAGCGAGGAACGCAAGCCGCGTCATACGGTGGCGCTTATCGCGGTCGGACACGCTTCAGCCGGCACGCACAGCCCACGCGCGTTAGTGCATCTCGTTCAGATGGCTGTGGCTTACGCGCTCGGACTCGACCACCGCGACGATGCGGATAGCATTACGAAGGTCAACGTGGATGACGATAGCCCGACCATCGCGCCGTCGGCGGAAGACCTGATGATTTTGAGTAACCTGCTCACCAGCATTCACGTGCAGATGGGCAACGTTTATCTCAAGCAGAAGAAGTTCCCAGAAGCCGCCGAAGCGTTCCAATACGCGCTCGCCGTGAACCCCCGCGACACGCGCGCCGCAGAAGGCTTGAAACAAGCGCAGCAGCAGAAGGTCGCAGCGGGAACGGCGGATGGCAAGAGTCCATGAGTCGCTGTCAGCGGACTTCGTTAGCCGATTCAACGGATTACGTTCTGGTGGAAGCCGCCGAACCCGTTTCATCCGCTATCGAAATCCGTCGACAGCGATCTGTTGAGGAGTAGTTCCATGATAAAACGACTGACTTTGCTGATCCTCTGCACTTGCCTCCCTGCTCTTGCCGCTTTCGGGCAGGGCGATTACATGCGGGCGGCGCAGACGGTAGACGAGTATATCGCCAAGAAATTGGCGGAGAGCAAAATTATCCCGGCGCCGCCGTCCAGTGACGCCGAGTTTATCCGCCGCGTCTACCTGGACATCGTGGGCGTGATCCCCTCCGCCGAGGAGGTGTCCGCCTTCCTGCGCAGCGGCGCGGCGAACAAGCGCGAACGCCTCATCCTGACGTTGCTCAGCGACAAACAACCCTACCGTGACATGTATCAGGAACACTGGGCAACGGTGTGGGAGCAGTGGCTCATCGGACGGGGCGACCGCCGCGACAGCGGCGTCAACCGCGCTACCATCAAATCGTGGCTGCGTGACGTCGTGTTCGCCAAGAACATGCCCTACGACGAGATGGTGCGGCAAATCCTCACCGCGCAAGGCACGACCGAAGAGAGCGGTCCGGTCAACTTCTTCGCCAAGTGGGGACCCAACCAAGCCGATATCGCGGCGGCAGCGTCGCGGGTGTTTTTGGGCGTGCGCACCTCCTGCGCCAGGTGCCATGACCACAAGTTTGAGAAATGGAAACAGGAGGACTTCTGGTCTTACGCCGCTTTCTTCAGCCGCACGCAGGGCAGAGTCGTGCGCCCGCGCGATGACTTCAACCGCCCTTTCTTCGCCGTCGCCGAACAACCTGCGCAGGGAGAGTTGGTTGCGACGGTGGATGACGGTCCCAAGAAAGGAGTAAAAGTCACCGCGACGACCCATCTCAACGGCGATGTGATCCAATTGACCGGCACCTTCCAAGCCCGCGAGGAACTCGCGCGGTGGATGACCGCGCCGGGCAACCCGTGGTTCGCGCAGAACGTCGTCAACAAAATGTGGGACTACTTCCTCGGGCGTGGCTTCGTCAACCCGGTGGACGACTTCCGCGACGGTAACCCGCCTTCGCACCCGGAGGCGCTCAAGTTCTTAGCCGAGGACTTCGCCGCGAACGGCTACAACCTGAAGTATCTCATCGCCGTCATCACGAACACAAAAACTTACCAGCGGTCATCGGGGCTGGCTAAGGAGCCTTACACCGTTCGGCCGGGCGAAACGTTGGAAAGCATCGCGCAGAAACATCGCATCTCCGTCGAGACCCTGCGGGCCCTGAACGGCAGTGCCAAACCGATGGCTGGTTCACAAATCTTCGTCCCAGTGCAGCCGGAGAAGGCGGAGAGCGTTTTCGCCCGCGCCCAACTGCGCCCGCTCAGCCCGGAGCAACTGTTCTACTCTATCCTGCAAGCCGTCGGCGCTGACGATGTGCGGCAGGCGCGGAGTCGGCAAGCGCTGGAGCAGATGAAAGCGAACTACCTGCGCCGCTTCATCACCCTGTTTGACAACGACGAACAGACCGAGCAGACCGACTTCGAAGCGACCATCCCCCAAGCCTTGATGATGATGAACGGCGACCTCATCAACAGTCGCCTCAGTGCCAGCCCGATTCTGGCGCAACTGCTCAACGCCCGCATGATGGAGGCGCAGCGCGTCAACCTGATTTTCCTGCAAACGCTCAGCCGCCCGCCGACCAACGAGGAGGTGACGCTGTTCGGGCGCCTGTTGGAAGGACGCCTTCAGCAGGCGCGTCTGAAAGCCGCCAACGTGCCGCCCCCTGCCAACGGCGGTCAACCCAACCAGCAGCAGTTATTGCAAGCGCAACTGAAAATACTCACCGACGCCCAGCGCCAAGCCTACGAGGACATCCTCTGGTCGCTGGTCAACTCGAGTGAGTTCATGTTCATCCACTAAAACGGCGGTGACCAGTAACCAGTGTAATCAATTCGTTACTGGTCACTGGTCACTGAAAGAGGAGGTTTCCATGTCTGACGAACTTATCAGCCGCAAGGAGGGTCAGGAGTCTAACGAGTGCTCCGGCCCAATTGACTTTATGAAAACGGAGATGGCACGGCGGGGTTTCATCCGGGTGGGGTTCGGCGGCCTGCTGAGTCTGATCGCGATGCAGCAGACGCTCAACCGCGCGCTGGCGCAAGTCCCCGCGCGGGTCAGTGGCGGCGTGCGCCCCAAATCAGTCATTCTCCTGTGGATGGGCGGCGGTCCGACGCACATTGATACATGGGATCCCAAGCCCGGTCACAAAAACGGGGGCACGACCCGAGCGATTAACACCCGCGTTCCCGGCGTGCAAATTGGTCATTACCTCCCGCAGGTCGCCGAGCAGATGGACAAAATCTGCCTCATCCGCTCCATGACCTCCAATGAAGCCGACCACACCCGCGCCACTTACTTCCTGCAGACGGGCTACAAGCCGAACCCGACGATGGTGCATCCACATATCGGCTCGATAGTGTCGAAGGAACTGGGCGAGAAAGCCCCGCAGTATCCCCTGCCGCACTTCATCAGCATCAACGGCGGCACGTTAGGCGCGGGCTTTTTAGGCGCGGGACATAACGCCTTCGTGGTGCAGAACCCGTCCCGCCCGGTGGACAACCTCGAACTGCCCCAAGGACTGGACGACCAACGCTTCCGCGAGCGGCTGACGTTTCTGAACTACTTCGAGGAAAAGGTTTGGAAAGTCACGGGCGACCCGAAGGTCAAAGCGCGCTACGACGTTTACAACAAGGCATTGAACATGATGTCGCCGCAGGTGCGGCAGGTGCTGGACATCACGCAGGAGCCGGCGCGGCTGGTGCAGGCTTACGGCGATAACAACTTTGGCAAGGGCTGCCTGCTGGCGCGGCGGCTGGTGGAGGCGGCAGTCAAAAGCGGCACCTCGACCTTCATCGAGGTTCACAGCGGTGGTTGGGACATGCACAACGGTATTTTCCGCGCGCTGGAAACGAAGATGCCAGAACTGGACGCGGCGATGGCGACGCTCCTTCGTGACCTCGCGGAGCGGCGGTTGCTCAATGATGTGATCGTGTTGTGGATGGGCGAGTTCGGGCGCACGCCCCACATCAACAACAACGAGGGGCGCGACCACTACGCGCGGGCGTTCTCCATCGCCCTGGCAGGGGGCGGCATTCGCGGTGGGCACGTCATCGGCGCGACCAGCGCCGATGGCAGCGAAGTCGTCGAGCGCAAGGTCACGGTGCCTGACCTCATTGCCACGCTCTACACCATCCTTGGCATTGACGTCGCCAAGGTCATCTACAACACGCTGGGGCGCCCGATGCGTCTCGTCGACCCCGAAGGCGCACCGATTCAGGAACTGTTGGCGTAGGCACTTCACACTTGACAGGGGTTACGTGATGACCGTCATGCTTGCCCCTCCGAGGGGAGGAGAGTAAGGCAAGCGGCGCGTGGTGGCTTTTTTGCCCTGACTCCTGATGTCATGGCGAACGTAGCGCAGCCATCCCCTGCAGCGGGGATGGCTGCGGCGTAGGAGATTGCTTCGCTGCGCTCGCCACGACAGTCATGAGCGATTTTTGGGATAGACTCTAAATTCCCGCCAGAAGTCCCTTCAGAGCCTCTACACATGCGCCGACTTCCACAATCTGCTGGCTCTTGTCCTTCCGCTGACGGATTTCGACCTGCCCGCTCTCCTGCGTCCGCTTGCCCAAGATGATGTGGTAGGGGATGCCGATGAGGTCGGCTTCGGCGAACTTGACGCCGGGGCGCAGGTCGCGGTCATCGTAGAGGACTTCGATCCCTGCGGCCTGCAAGCCCTGATACACCTGCTCTGCCGTCTGGCGCAAGGCAGCGTCTTTGACGTCCAACAGCAACAGGTGCACGTGATAGGGCGCGATGTTAGGATGCCAGATGATGCCCTTCTCGTCGTGACTGACCTCAGCGGCAGCGGCGACAATGCGGCTGACGCCGATGCCGTAACAGCCCATCAGAATTTCGCGGTTGCGTCCCTCTTCGTCCTGCACAGTCGCGCCCATCGCGTGGCTGTATTTTGTGCCTAATTTGAAGATATGCCCCAACTCGATGCAGTTCGTCGCCTCCAACGTCCCCGTCGCGCAGCGGGGGCAGGCGTCACCGCCGACGGTGACGCGCAAGTCGGCGATCTGGTCCACGTTGAAATCGCGCCCGACGTTGACGTTGATGAGATGCGCGTCTGTCTCGTTCGCCCCTGTCACGAAGTTGCTCATCGCCATTACGTCATAATCGGCGATGAGACGCACACCTTCCAAACCGACGGGACCCGCGAAACCGACCGCCGCGCCCGACACGCGCTCCACCGTGTCGGCGTCTGCCATCTGCACGCTCGCGCCGACCGCCCGCGCCAACTTGGTTTCGTTCAACTCGCGGTCGCCACGAATTAAGGCGGCGAGGACCTTGCCCTCCGTGACGTAAAGGAGCGTCTTCACCAGTTGTGCTGCCTCCACCTGTAAAAACGCCGTCACCTGTTCCACCGTCTTCGCGTTCGGCGTTGCCACCTTCGTCAGCGGCAGCAGGGTGCCGCTTCCCCCTGCCGGCTCACCGCTCGCGGGGCGCCCCCGCTCCGCCCGCTCCTCGCTCGCCGCGTAACCGCACGCCGCGCAGGTGAACATCCGCCCCTCGCCAGCGGGTGCGACGACGACGAACTCTTTGTTCTCGCTCCCTCCAATCGCGCCCGCCTCGGCTTCGACGACGTGAAAATCGAAGCCGCACCGCGTAAAGATGCGGCAATAGGCGTCATGCATCGCCTGAAAACTCCGCTCCACGCCCGCCTCGTCCACGTCGAAACTGTAAGCGTCCTTCATGATGAACTCGCGCCCGCGAATCAGCCCCCCGCGCGGACGCGGCTCGTCCCGGAACTTGGTCTGGATCTGATACAGCGTCAGCGGTAAGTCGCGGTAGGAGCGGACGTGGTGACGGATGATGTCGGTGATGACCTCCTCATGCGTCGGACCCAAGCAGAACTCCGTGCCGCGCCGGTCTTTCAACTTCGCCAGATCGTCCCCATAATCGTCGTAGCGCCCC
>JANWYM010000132.1 GCA_025055355.1 Abditibacteriales bacterium | reverse complement strand
GGGCACGCCCTCGACTTCATCAACAAGGCGTTTGAGGTGCTCGACCTCATCGGTTGGGAACACGCGCAAGACATCCTGCCGACCGTCGTGCGCCAACTCGTTGCTGCGCGCGGGGGTGAGGAGTCAAACGCCTGGCGGCATCCGATAGACCTCGTGCCACTGCTCGAAGAGGCGTTCAAAGAGCTGCCCGCGTTGATGGAGCAGGGACGCGCGCGCTCTTTGGGCATAGACAAAGGCGCGGGCACCTACCCCAACGTCACCGCGTTGGCGCACGCGATTCTGGGCGACGACCCCGTTGCCATTGTGAACGCGCTCAAGGACGCGATTCGCGGCGGTGCGCCGCCCACCGACTTGAGCAAAGCCCTCGCCTACGCCGCCGCGCTGCGCATCGCTCGGTTCGGCACGGCAAACGAGTTTTCCGACTGGATTACTGCGCTGCATACCTTCACCTACTGCAACGCGCTGCATCAGGGGATGAAACGGCTGGGGGACAGGGTTTTACGTCCTGAGTCCTGCGAGATGCTGCGCGGCATATTTCACGGGGCGATGTCGGTTTATCTCGACCGATTTCTCAACATCCCGCCCGCTCGCCTGCCCGGTGAGCGGGGTGAGACGCTGGACGATGAACCGACCGATGCGGATGAACTGCGCGAGAAGTTCCTCGCCGTTCTCGACACGCAGCAGAAGGTGGACGCAGCCGCACGCATCGTAGCGCGTTACGTGACGCTGGGGCATCCCATTGAACCGCTCATCGCCACCCTCACCCGCGCCGTCGTGCGTGAGGACGCCGACTTCCATACCTTCCAGATGCTCGAAGCCGGCGTGCGGCAATACGAGGAATGGCGTGGCATGGAGGAGGGTAAAAACATCCTCGTCGCCGTTGCCCGTTACCTCGCCGCCCACTCGCCCACGCAGCGGGCGCAATTGCAAACGGCGCAAATTGCCCTCCGCCTGCACCGGGGCGAAGCCATCTATGAAGAGGACGGACGCAACGGCACGCCTTAGTGCCTCTCCGCCCTCCCCATCCGTTGAAGGAAAGCCGCTCCTGCGGACCGCCACGAGTGGCTTTCCTTCTGCCCCCGCGCAGGAGCAGTTCTCCCGAAGTCTCCTGTTCTTGCAAATCCCTCCCGTCTATGATATAATGCGGCGTGAAAAAATCGGCAGACCGCGAGAATGGCTGCGGATTTCGCGCTGCGGGTGCCGTGATACATGTCATGAAGGAGGACACTTATGACTTACGTGATTGCCGAGCCGTGTATTGGGGTCAAAGACCATGCCTGCGTGGATGTATGCCCAGTAGACTGCATTTACGACCTGCCGGATGAATCCGCCGAGCAACTTTACATTCACCCTGACGAGTGTATTGACTGCGGGGCGTGCGAGCCGGAGTGCCCGGTCAGTGCCATCTTCGAGGACGCCGCCGTGCCGGAGGAGTGGAAGTCCTACATCGAGAAGAACGCTCAGTTCTTCATTGACCATCCCGATGCGAAGCCAGCCCCGGGCAAAGGCGGTTAATCGTTCGGCGGGCGTGCAGGCGTCCGTGCCAGCCCAACTTCTGTGGTTCACTTATACGGTGCGCCGATACAGGAGGCGGGTCGGCTGAATTCGCTGCCCATGCGTTGCGAGCGCGTCAAGCCCAGCGAAATGAGCCGCTCCGCCTTTTCTGTTTTAGGCAGGTTGGCACGTTAGCACGTTAGCACGTTAGAACGTTAGAACGTTGGAACGTTGGAACGTTCAACCTGCCAACCTGCCAAAGTTTTTCGCAGGGGGGAGAACATGCGCCAATCGGAACGGCGTAAGTTTCTCAAGGTCGCTGGGGCTGCTGCCGCCGCGGGCGTCGCCAGCGCGCTGCCGGGCGCGGCAGCCCACAAGGGAAAAATCGTCCAAGGCACTTCACACCGAGGCGACGTGCAGGAGGCATTGAACCGCGCCATCGCCGCCGCCTTTGACAGAGGACCGTCTCATCCCGACGTGATGCTGACCTACGAAGTCAAATCCATCAAAGGGCGCGTGGGGGGCATCGCGGGGTTCAACGAGGTGACGGTCAGCATTCTGGCGAGGTTCTCGTAAATCCGTGTCGTTCTATTGCGCCAACGGATGGAAAGGTTAAACGGACGCGACTTTTTCAAATCTGATACCACGTTTCACCCGTTGGCGAGAAGCCTTCTGTGATTCAATATATCCCTTCCGATAAGGGCGAAGAAGAGGCTGACTCTCGATATGCCCCCGTGGACGCACACCGAGAGCCACTTGCCCACCGTCGCTGGACGCGGCGGGAAATTGGTGTGTCACGGGGGACGATGGCTGTCGCGTTCAGCGTTGTGTGCCTGCTCCTTGCCGTCATTGCCCCGCTATGGATATTCCTCTCCTATATCTCTCAACCCTCGGAGCCGGGGGCGATAGATAAATCGCCAATGATCATCCCGCCGTGGATGACGTGGGTCACGAGAATCATGCCATGGGTGTGCATGGTGGCGACAGGTATGGGGCTCTACGCCTGCACCGATGACGAGGAGGGACAGCGCATAGCCGGGCTGGTGGGCGCGGCGGTCGGCAGTGTGGCGTTTCTGGCATGGGTGGTGGTGCGCGCGTTGAGCAAAAGTTTCGTGGCAATATCGCCCTAAGCAACCGATGACCCAACGAACCCAATCGGAACTCCTCCTTGTCGTTCTCACCCTGATATGGGGCAGCACCTTCGCCCTCAACAAAATGGCGCTGCATGACACCTCGCCGTTCACTCTGCTCGCCGCGCGGTTCAGCGTCGGCGCGCTGATGTTTGCGCTGTTGTTCTTCCGTCGGTTGCGAAACGTTGCGCCGTCCACACTCCACAAGGGTGTTTGGTTGGGGTTGATGTTCGGCACCGCGCTCGCGTTGCAAACGCTGGGCTTGCGCTACACCACCGCATCCAAATCGGGCTTCATCACCGGGCTGTGCGTCGTGTTCACGCCGCTTATCCAGCTCGTCATCGAACACCGCCCCCCGAGGAGGGGCAACGTTGTCGGCATCGTGATTGTCGCCGTGGGGTTGTATTTGCTGACCTCGCCCAGCGGCGCTGGCTTCAACGTCGGAGACGCCCTCACGCTCCTTGCCTCCTTCCTCTTCGGCGTTTATATCGTTTACGTGGACCTGTTCACGCGGAACGAAAACGTGCTGCAACTGACGTTCCTGCAGATTCTCTGCACCGCTTTTATCGGCTTTGTGCTGCTGCCATTTGAAACGCCTCAATTGGTTGTGACAGGCAAACTCATCGCGGTTGTGTTATACTTAGGTGCTGTGGCGACGGGGCTGGCAACCTACCTGCAAACGCGCTTTCAAAGGGATACAACGCCCACCCGTGCCGTCGTCATCTACGCGCTGGAACCCGTCTTCGCCGCCGCGTTCGCCTTCGTTTTGTTGGGCGAACTGCTGGGCAAGTGGGGGATGGCAGGCGCCGCGTTGATTGTCACGGGTGTTTTGGTTTCGGAGTTGTCAGATGCAAGGGAACTGAGGGGAACAATAAGGAACTGAATTGTTTCTCCTCCGCAAATCGTCGTCGTCCTCGTCGTCCTCGTCCTCGCAACTCACAAACGACCGACGACGAGGATGAGGACGACGACGATTTTCATACGGCGTGGTGCCCCGACGCGTCGGGGCAGGAGCGATTCCCTTTTTCCCCTGAGTGCCCTTTTGCAAGGAGACTGACATGAGTTTCGACCCCCGACACAACAGCCGTATTTTGCTGGACGGACCCGACCGCGCACCAGCGCGGGCAATGCTCAAGGCAATTGGCTTTACGGATGAGGATTTATCGCGTCCGCTCATCGGCGTAGCGCACTGCTGGATTGAGACGATGCCCTGCAACTACAACCATCGGCATCTGGCGGAGAAAGTCAAAGAAGGCATCCGCGCGGCGGGCGGGACGCCGATGGAGTTCAACACCATTTCCGTTTCCGACGGCGTGGCGATGGGGACGGAGGGGATGAAGGCGTCGCTCATCAGCCGCGAGGTCATTGCTGATTCCATCGAACTGGTCGCACGGGGGCATCTGTTTGACGGGCTGGTCTGCCTCTCCGGCTGCGACAAGACGATCCCCGGCACGGTCATGGCGTTGGCGCGGCTGGACATTCCCGGCTTGATGCTTTACAGCGGACCGATTCTGCCCGGGCGGTTTCGCGGGCGCGACGTGACGATTCAAGATGTCTTCGAGGCGGTGGGCGCGTGTGCGGCAGGGTTGATGACGCCTGAGGACCTGCGCGACCTCGAGGGCAAAGCCTGCCCCGGCGCGGGGGCGTGCGGCGGGCAGTTCACCGCCAACACGATGGCGACCGCCTTTGAAATGATGGGTATATCGCCGATGGGCAGCAGCATGGTCCCCGCGCCGCTGCCGGAAAAGGAGGAGGTCGCCTTCCGCTGCGGACAGTTGGCGGTGGCACTGCTGCATAAGGGCATCCGCCCCCGCCAGATTATCACGCGCAACGCCATCGAAAACGCGATTGCTTCGATTGCAGCGACAGGGGGCTCGACCAACGGCGTGCTGCATCTATTGGCGATTGCCCGCACGGTGGGCATCGCCTTGAACATTGACGACTTTGATACCATCAGCCGCCGCACGCCGCTGCTGGCGGATATGAAGCCGTGGGGCCAATACGTCGCCAACGACGTTTACCGCGCAGGGGGCGTCGGCGTGCTGGCGCAGCGGCTGTTGGAGGCGGGCGTCCTGCACGCCGACGAAATGACCGTCACCGGGCGCACCCTCGGCGAAGAGGCGCGGGCCGCGCAAGAAACGCCAGGGCAGAGGGTCATTCGTCCGCTATCCAACCCACTCTCGCCGCACGGCGGCTTGGCCATTCTGCGCGGCAACCTCGCCCCCGAAGGCTGCGTGCTGAAAATCGCGGGCAAGGAGGATAAAATCCATCGCGGACCCGCCCGCGTGTTCGACCGCGAGGAGGACGCCATGTCCGCTGTGCTGCGGGGGGAGATTAAGCCCAACGACGTTGTCGTCATCCGCTACGAAGGACCCAAAGGCGGACCGGGCATGCGGGAGATGCTTGGGGTCACCGGTGCGATTCAAGGCGCAGGATTGGGCGACAAAGTGGCACTTATCACCGATGGGCGTTTCTCCGGCGCCACGCATGGGTTCATGGTCGGGCACGTCGCCCCTGAAGCGATTGTCGGCGGACCGATTGCTGCCCTGCGCGACGGCGACATTATCGTCCTCGACATCCCCCACCGTTGCCTCGACGTGGAACTGTCCGACGAAGAAATCCAAGCCCGCCTCAAGGACTGGACGCCTCCCCCTCCGCGCTACACCAGTGGCGTGATGGCGAAATACGCGCGGCTGGTCTCCTCGGCGTCAGAGGGCGCGGTGACGGGGTAGTGTTCCTTATAACTCAACTTTTGCGTTTCGTCGCAACACCGCCCGTCGCGCCCCGACGGAAAATCCGCTGTCGGTGAGTGTAGGGGCGGTGCGTCCCCGCCAGCCCTCCCTTGGTCCATTACTTGGCGAGTGGTTAAGGATGCCCTATGATCGCAGGACCACTGACCCGTTGTCCGTAGTTCTGCAATCCTGGGGTCTCGGAGTCCCGTGGTCCCTCATTCTTCCACGCCCGTCACCGCTAACAACAGCGGCGACGCCTCGAAGTGCGTCGTGCGGAACACGATGCGGTCAATCTCCTTCGCCCCATCGCCGCTGTCCCAGAGGGTCGTTTGCAGCGACACGGCGTTGCCGCGGAGGGTGTGACCATGCCATAAGGAGGCGGGATGGTAAGCGGCGGCGGGGTCGTCCCACGCGGCGATGTTGTCGCCGTAGACGAGTTCGACTTCTTCCTTTGTGCCGTCGGCGAAGTGAATTTCATAGACGCCGACTTTTGTGCCGGGCGAGACCTGCCACGCGCAGGTGTGAAGGAAGCGGAGGGCGCGGGCGGGGCGGCGGATGGGAAGGATGACAGATTCGGGGAACGCCGCGCCCGTCGTGTAAGCGCCGCGCAACAGGATGCCACGTCCCCCCCAAGAACCTTCGGCAGCGGGAATCTGAAACAGCGTGCCGTGCAGCCGCTGCCGACCTGTCGGCACGCGGCGCAAGTCGTTCCCCGCGCCCATCTTGAGCCAGCCCCCCGCCTGACCGTTATCCGTTAATTCGATGTTGCACAGGGGCGCGAGGTCAAGGACAAAGCCCTTGTGGGTGGTAGGAGGAGGAGCGGGGCGTGCCATCAACGCCTCCCGCAGCCATAGACGCGGCGCGTAGGGCAGCGTGTAGGAACCGCGCGCGTTCCACGCCCGCTCCGCTGCCAGCACATAAGCGGTCACCTGTTGAGGTTCACGGCGCAGGACGTTGCGGTTGCCGTGATAGCCCGCCCACGTTGTCTGCAGCATCCCCATCGCTCCCGCCCGCTGCGCCGCGCGGCTGAACGCGTAAATGTTGTAGGGGTTGTGCCACGTCGCGCCGATGACGGGAAAGCCCAAACTGCGGAACAGGCGCACGCTGGGATAATCGTAGGCAGGTGCGTAATGCCAGTCGCAAATCACGATGTCTTTGGGGAGCGCGAGGCGCACCGCCGCCGTGTGCATCGGCGGTCCACCGTGCGTCGCGTCGCGCGCCTCGCCGCGCAGGAGCAGCATGTCGCCCCACATCATCATCTTCACATTGTTGTCCTTCAGAAAATTGTAGAGCCGCAAAACGTGGTTGAGAAACAAATCGGGAATCGGCGTGCCGAAGCAGCGCGGACACTCGCCGAACCGCCCCCGACTGCCAACCTCGTCCAACCCGACGTGCAGGTATTCGGGCTGGAAAACCTCGATGGCTTCCTTGTAAACGTCAAACAGCAGGTTGTAAACCTTCGGCTCCGACGGACAGCACGCATACGGCACATGCTTGTCTTCCGCAAGGTCGAGGTTCTGCCCGCGCGCGAACATCCACTCGGCGTGACCGAGGGATTGGATGAGCGGAATGATTTGAATGAAGTGCGCTGCCGCCACCTCTTTAAGTTGGCGCATGTCGTCTTTGGACATCGCCCACGCGGGCGCGAGTTCGGGGTGGCTGTCCCAACGGGCGTATTGACATTCGAGGACGATGTGGGTGATTTTGAGCCGACTGAACACCTTCTCAATCAGTTGCGTCACCCACGGCAGCGTGTCCTTGTCGGCGTGCAGATGAACGCCGCGAAACGGGAAGTCGGGGTAGTCGCGTATCTGCGCACCTTGAATGACGCGCTGCCCGTCCGCTCGCGTTTTGACCATCTGCAGTAACGTCTGCACGCCGTAAAACGTCCCGCGCGCGTCGACCCCAGAGACCACGACCCGCTTGTCATCGGCACGCAGAACGTAACTGCCCGACGGCGCGCTGTCCGCGCGGTTCGTGTCGGCGCGCGGCGGCGTTTCGTCTGCCACGAGGCGTACACTTCCCCCCCCTGCGCGCGCTACCCTGCCGTAGCCGCCCACGAATATCACGTTCTCCGGCAGACTCTCTCCCCGCCACGCCGACACAGATAAATTCAGTCGGCGGGAGCCTCCTTCTCCCAGGCGGCGTAGTTCCTTCGCCAAGTAGTGAGCGATGCGTTGCTCCTCCGGGGGCGAGCTGTCCGCGATAAGAATCCGCGTGTCGGGTCGCAGCGGAAAATCCGCCTCCCCCGCCTCGTAGACCTGCGGGCGCGGGACGATGACGATCGGCTCCTCCACCGGCGTGGTGGCATCGGGCACGTCCAGCAATGATATGTTGGCACGTTGGAACGTTGGCAGGTTGGCACGTTGATAGGCCTCATTGACCTCCGAAATGGGGCGCACGAGTTGCCCGGCGTTTTCCTTTAGCTCTATGACCACTTCCCACCACTTGCTCGCGCCCGGCGACAAGCGCACGTTATTGATGCCCAGCCAGAACACCGCCGAGTAGTTCGGGTCTTCGACGTTCCCGCGCCGCGCGTCGGAGAAGTTGAGCGAGCCGCAGTTGCCGCCGACGGTGAAGATGAAGTCGCCCAACCGCGAGCGCACGTAGGCGCGTTTCACGGCGGCGCGAAAGTCGTCCGTGCTGATGCGGCGCAGGTCGGGCTGCAGCGGCAGCGTGCCGTGCCGCACCCCGCGCGGCGTGCGGGCGCGCCACACGCAGCCTTTGAGGAGGTTCGCCGAGAGCCATAGCCCACTGTTGCCCAGCCGCAGCGGCGTGGAGCCCGTGTAAACGATGTGGCTGGCAACCCGCACCCGCTCCCCGTCCAATAGCGTGACCCGCTGCGTCACGCGGCACTGCCACTCGCTCCCGTTTGCTAACTGCCCTTTGCTTTCAAAGGACAGCCGCAACTCATCCGCGTGGGCTTGCACGGCGGGTGCAGAGTTGGCGGAGGCAAATAGCACGTGCCGCCCAGCAAGGTCGCGCAGCATGAACCGCGTCCCGCTCACAATCGGCACGCCGCGATATGCCACCCGCACACCGTTATCGGCAGTTGTCGTTGCCGTCCAGTTTTGCGCTGAGATAGATGTAGGTTGGAATTCGTCCTCTGCCAGAAGGGGAGAGGCGAGAACATAAAACGCGATAACGTATAACGTGCCAACGTTCCAACGTGCAACGTGTAACGTGATGTCCCGTCGCTTCATCCCAAATCCTCGTAGTGATACAGAATCAAAGCCGCCGTCACCAGCGCCGCCGTTTCGGTGCGCAGGATTCGCGGTCCGAGCGAGACGGACTGCGCCCCGTAGCGGTGCGCCGTCTGGACTTCCGAGGGCGAAAATCCCCCTTCGGGTCCGACCAGTAGCGCGATGTGTTTCACCGGTGGCAACGCGTTGAGCGCGTCGCGCAGACGCGTCGTCTGCTCCGACTCGTCCAGCAGCAGGCAGGCGTCCACTTCCGCGCACATCCCCAACGCCTCGGTCAGCGTCTGCGGCGCGGTGACCTCTGGCACTTGCGTTCTACCACATTGCGCGGCGGCTTCCTCAGCAATTTTCTGCCAGCGGTGTTGCCGGGCGGCTTCCTTCTCCTCCAGATGCACGACGGTTCGCCCCGTCACCATCGGCACGATGCGCCCCACGCCCAACTCCACGCACTTCTGCACGATCAGGTCCATCTTCTGCCCCTTGGGAATCGCTTGCGCTACCGTCAGGTGCAGCGACGCCTCCCGCGACGCCGCAAGAGCTGGCAGGGACGCCCCGCCCCTGCGTGGTTCAACGACGACGCTCTTCCCCTTCACCGCGACGATTTCAAGCACATACTCT
>JANWYM010000131.1 GCA_025055355.1 Abditibacteriales bacterium | reverse complement strand
CTTTGTGTTGCTCAACACCTCCTTCAACATTCAGGAGCCCATCGTCTGCACGCCTGAGGATGCCATCAACACATTTTTGAGGTCGAAGGTGGATTATTTAGTGCTGGGGAATCACGTCGTGAGACGTGAAACGTGAACTTCATCTATTGCATCGGAAGTCAACTGTGATAACTAAATCTTTGCGTTTTGCCTTTTTACCCTTCTGGAAAAGCATAGGCGGCACATAGTAACCCGCGATGCCGTCATGTAGGACAAGTTACCAACTCGTCCCACCGTCGCGGTGCGACAGGCTACTTTTTTGTGACTATGTCCCGCACGAAGCACACCGACCCTCGTCCCATCCGCGCCGCCCGCCGCATGCGGGCGCCTTACGAGCCGCGCGGACACGCGGACCCAAGCGCCCACCGTCTCCTCGCCCGCGCCCTGAAAGAGTGGGGCGTTGTGGCAGAGTCGGCTGCGTCCCGCAAGGATGAAGAACCGGCGCCGCTGCCGCGCGTGATTGTTAAGCGTCCGAGAGTCGGATATTTTCATCCCGCCAGTAAGACCGACATCCTTGACCTTTTGCGCTTCTTCGGGGAGGAGTGCCCCTACGGCTTGCGGCGCATCGAACTCGTTCCGGGCGGTTCGGCGTCTCGCGGGGGGCACCTGCAACTGGGCGCGTTGATGGTGCCGGGGCGCATCGTGCTGTATGACCAGCCGCCGTCGTCCAGAGATTCTGCTGATGGGCGCAGCGCATCACGTCGAACTGGGAAGTTCCATCCGCTCGGCGGGGGCGTTCGGCTGGGGACGGCTGTTCGTTGAGGACCGTCAGGGCGTGTGGTTCGGCTGCGAACGTGCCCTCATCGCCGCAGGGCGCGCCGCTGCCCGCCGCGCCCGCAATCCGATTCATGTCATTCCGACCATGCGCGACCCCCGCTATGCTTTCGCTGAGGCGTGCGTCATCACCCTCAAACACATCGGCACGCCCCTTCACCACGCACATCTCGCGCAAGGACCGTCGCAGGTCATCATCTTTCCCGATGAAACCGCTGTGGCGTTGGAACGCGAAGACTGGGGACGCTTCGCCCCAGACGTGAGGTTCGTCCACCTGCGCGTGCCAGCCCAAGAGTTCGTCTATCATTATCGCCTCATTGCCACCATCACTTTGGCGGAGGTCGCTCGGCAAGTCGGACAGCCAGCGCGTCCCGCCCCTGTCCGCCCGTCGCGCCAGGAGCCGCTGTATGACCGTGCTCTCAAACTTCTCAGCGAAAGTCAAGGCGAGACGGTGTTCCTTTGAGGAGTTGGAGAACTATTGAAATTTGGGAATGATGCTAACAACGGAACGGGGCTCAGAACTAAGGAGGAGGATAAGGGGGTGAATGGATGAACGGAAGAAGGTGTTCCGCGTTCAACGGACGAGGTGGGCAATGCCTTTGTGCGCTGGTGTGCGTGATGGCGTGGTTCAGCCCCGCGTGGGGTCAAGTGTCGGGCGGGGCGCTGAACCTGCGCGACTTCGGGGCGGTCGGGGATGGAGCGACGAACGACGCGCCCGCGCTGCAGGCGGCGCTCAACGCGCTGGCGGATGCAGGAGGCGGCACGCTGTTAGTGCCGCCGGGACGGTTTGCGATTCAGACGCCCGTGACGGTGGACTTTCTATATCGGGCGTCGGCGGTGGTGGTTCAAGGCGTCGGCTCGTCATCGCAGTTGATTCTGCAAACGGGCGAGCAGGCGGACGCTTTGACGCTCATAAACGCGGAAAGTGTTCTGCTGGACAACCTGACGTTTGTGGGCGTTCCCGATGCCGCGACGGATGCACGGATTGGGCTTTATTTCTATCAGTGCCTGCAAGCGAAGTTGCGACGGTGCGATTTCTACGGGGTGCGCAGCCTCGTCGCAGGGGGGGCGGTGATCGCCTCTTACTGGACGGATTTGCGGATTGAGGACTGCGCGTTTCGCGGTTGCTCGGGTAACAGCGCGGCGGGCGTGCCGGTGATTCAGAACGAGAACTGGCGGGGACTAACTGTTACGGGCACGGACTTCTTTGATTTTGGTTGGTTGAACGGCGTGTATCACTCCAAGACCACCGTGCCGCCGTGGGCGTGGATTCGGCTGGGCGAACCCGTGCCGCTGGACGGAAACGGACAGAACCGCGTGCTGCTGTCGCAGGTGCGGATGGACGAGGGGGCGCAGTTTGGGCTGCTGTGTAACCCGAATTCGGCGACGAGCGTGCGGGCATCCTTCATTCAACTTGCAGGGGTGCTGATGAACGGCAGCAGTCTCAGCGGGGCGCGTGGTGTTTATGTGCGGCACGCAGATAGCGTGCGCATCGAGCAATCCTGGTTTGGCTATGCGACGCAACCGCGCACCGCGATTGAGTTGGTCGGCGTGCGCCACGCCGTCCTCGACGCGGTGCGCTGCGAAGCGGGGATGAACCGTATTGTAGCGGATGTCTCTGTGGGGTCGCTCGTGGTGCGCGAGTCCATTTATGCCGAGTTGCAATCGGATGCGCGGGTGACGCGGGTCGAAAAGGACGGCATCACGGCGTTCCTCCGCCGCGCTGATGGTCCCATCCTGGCGCATTCTCTCGTTATGTGGAGTCCTTTCCTGAGCGGGCGGGTGGGGCAGGCGAGCGCCGACGCGCATGCCTCGTCCATCGCTGGGTTGTCGCTGGACGGCGCGGCGCGGGCAGGCGATTATGTGCGAGTTGTGGTGCCGGACGGTCAGGTTGTCCCAATGCGAAGCGACGGCGCTGCCGTCATTCGGAGGGGCGACGCGGTGGGGGTGTCCTCGTCGCTGCCGGGGCGTGTGCGGAGCATTACTACTGACATTCAAATCGGGCGTGCCGTCAGCAGTGTGGACGCGGTCGCCGATGCGCTGGTGCTGGTGGAGTTCTTCTTCGCCCCGCTGCCTGCACCCGCACCTGTCGCACCTCCCGATGTTACGCCCCCGCCCGCACCTGCACCTGTTACACCTCCTGACATCACGCCCCCACCTCTCCCGTTAAGCATCTCCGCGGTGACGGTGACGCCGACATCGCTGCCCGCCAGCGGCGGGGCGGTGACCGTGACCGTGCTGGTCGGGGGCAGCCAACCCGTCTCTTCTGTGGCGGTGTTGCTCACAGAGATAGTGGGACTCTCGCGGATGGTGACCCTAAACGCTATCGGCGACCGTGTCTTCAGTGGCGTTCTCCCCCTCCCTGCCAACCCCAGCAAAAATCAAGCGCGGACGTTCGGCATCACCGTCATCGCCCGCGACGCGGCGGGCGGCGAAGCCATCGCCGCTGGAGAGTCGGTGACGATCAACGCCAAAAAGAGCGGGAAGCAGCAGAACCCTAAACATACTCGCTCGCCGCGAAAAAGACTGAAAGGAGGCAACAACCCATGAATGAAAAATCACAACCTGACCGACCCGACCGACCCGGCGGAGCGCCCCGCAAGCGACTGCGCCCCAGCGGCGGTTACCGCGACACCGCCAGTTTCCAGACCGCCACGCTCATCTACGATGCCACCTACCGGTTCCGCGAAAAGTTCCAAAAGTTACGCCGTTGCTGACACCCTCTTTCCCCTCCCCAACCCTTCCCACACGGGGAGGGGAGTGGGGCGAGCGGCGCGTGGCGGCTTTTTGCCCTGACACCTAACGGTCATAGCGAGCGGAGCAAAGTCATCCTTTGCAGAGCCGACGGCAGCAGTGAAGGGGATGGCTTCGCTGCGCTCGTAATGACAGGCATTTTCATCGGGGAACCGCTATTGGACTCATCCCCAATCCGCCCGACCTGACAGACCTGACCAATCTCAGTGACCTCATGTGTGGCATCGCTGGTATCTTGAATGCTCAAGGCTCCGCCGACCGGGATTTGCTCCAGCGCATGCTGGACGCGCTGCGGCATCGTGGACCGGATGATGAGGGCGTTTACGCCGACGGCGGCGTTGCGCTCGGGCAGCGGCGGTTGGCGATCATTGACCTGGACACCGGGCATCAGCCGTTGAGCAACGAAGACGGTAGCGTGTGGATTACCTTCAACGGCGAGATCTACAATTTCCAAAGTTTGCGCGAGCAGTTGGAAAAGAAGGGGCATCAATTTCGCACCCACAGTGACACGGAGACGATTGTTCATGCTTACGAGACATACGGCGCAGAGTGCGTCCAGCATTTGCGCGGCATGTTCGCCTTTGCCCTCTGGGACGCAAAGGAGCAGCAACTCTTTCTCGCCCGCGACCGCGTGGGCAAAAAGCCGCTGTTTTACGCGCAGGTCAACGGGCAGTTCCTGTTTGCGTCGGAGTTGCAGGGATTGCTGCAATCCCCCGACATTCGGCGTGAAGTAGAGTTAGCAACGATTGACGAGTATCTCACGTATGGTTACATCCCCGCCCCTCGCACGGCGTTCAAGGGTGTGTTTAAGTTACCGCCCGCTCACACTTTAACGGTGAGAGTCGAGGGGTCAGGGGTGAGGATGGAAGCGGAGCGTTATTGGCAGTTGATGTATGAGCCGAAGTTGCCCTTGACGGAAGATGAAGCGTGCGAACGACTGCTTGAGTTGTTGCGCGAAGCGGTGCGGCTGCGACTCATCAGCGACGTGCCATTGGGCGCGTTCCTCAGCGGCGGGATTGATTCCAGCGCGGTGGTGGCGTTGATGAGCGAGTTGTCGGATAAGCCCGTCAAGACGTTTTCCATCGGGTTCGAGGAGGTGGCGTTCAACGAGTTGGACTACGCCCGCACTGTCGCCCAGCGGTTCGGCACAGAGCATCACGAGTTCATCGTCCGCCCGAACGCGCTGGAGGTCGTGCCAAAACTGGTGCGACATTACGGCGAACCTTACGCCGACTCGTCGGCGGTGCCGTCGTTCTACGTCGCGCAGATGACGCGGCAGCACGTCACCGTTGCCCTCAACGGTGACGGCGGCGATGAGTGCTTTGCGGGCTACGAGCGCTACGCGGGCAACGCTCTCGCAGAACGCTACGGTAAAATCCCCGCTCCGCTGCGTCGTGGCATCCTTGAGCCGTTGCGCCACCTACTACCCAACTCCCTCAACCGTCGCAGTCGTCTCCGTCAGGTGCGACGGTTTCTGGAGGTCGCCTCACAGCCGATGGAACAACGCTATCTGCGCTGGGTCACGACGGTCACGCCCGAGCAAAAGGACGCGCTGTATACGAATGAGTTTCGTTGGCAGGTGGGCAGGTTGACAGGTTGGAACGTTTCCACTTCCCAACCTCCCAACTTGCCAACATGGCTTCTCGACCTGTTCACTCAAACCGACGGTCTCCACCCGCTTGACAGAACGCTCTTCGTGGATGTGAACTCCTACCTGCCTTATGACCTGCTGGTGAAAATGGACATCGCTACGATGGCGAACTCGCTGGAGGCGCGGTCACCGTTCCTCGACTATAAAGTGATGGAGTTCGCGGCGCGGCTGCCTGCGCACTACAAACTGCGCGGCACGACGCTCAAGTATCTCCTGAAAAAAGCGTTGCGCCCTCTACTGCCCGCTGACAACTTGCATCGCCGCAAGCAGGGGTTTGGCGTCCCCGTCGGCGACTGGTTCCGCAGCGAACTGAAAGAGTTGCTGCACGACACGGTTTTGTCTCAACGCGCGTTGCAGCGCGGCTACTTCAACGGCGATGCACTGCGGCAACTGGTGGATGACCACGTCCAACGCCGCGAGGATTACACCTACCAACTCTGGGCGTTGCTAATGCTGGAGTTGTGGCATCGGGAGTTTGTGGACTGATAGGTTTTAGGTGTTATGGCGATTGGGGCGAGGCAATCTTCTCTTGCCTGTCATGGCGAGCGGAGCGAAGCCATCCCCTGCGGAGGGGACGGCAGCAGCAGAGGGGATGGCTTCGCTTCGTTCCTCGCAACCGCTGCGCTCGCCATGATGCCAACCGACTAAAACCATGCCTGCTGATGCCCTTGCTCTCTTTGAAGCCTCTCTGACCCGAACCGAGCGCAAGGTCGTCAACCGCCTGAAGACTCCCGCGCAAATTCAGGCCTATCTGGATGACCTACCCTATCGCACCGAAGACCGTTATTGTTGCCCCCTGACCGTGCTACGCGACCAACGCGCTCACTGTTTTGACGGCGCGCTGTTCGCGGCAGCCATGCTGCGGCGCCTGGGCTATCCGCCTCTGTTGGTGGACCTGTCCGCCGAACGCGACGACGACCACATCCTCGCCATCTACAAAAACGATGGGCACTACGGCGCGCTGGCGAAATCCAACTTCGTCGGCTTGCGCTACCGCGAACCCATCTATCGCAGTTTGCGCGAGTTGGTCATGTCTTATTTTGAGGACTATTACAACCTTGAGGGCATGAAATCGCTCCGCCGTTATTCGCTGCCCCTGAACCTCAAAGCGTTTGACCGCTTTCACTGGATGACCAGCGATGAACATCTGGACAAAATCGCTGAACGGCTCAACGCCATTCATCATATCCCGCTGCTCACGCCTCAGATGGTTGCAAGACTGTCGCCGCTCGACAAACGCTCCTACGAGGCGGGGATGCTGGGCACAGACATGGCGGGCGTGTATCAGCCAGAGTGATTCGAATGCCGAAGATTCTCCGCATCATCGCCCGTCTCAACATCGGTGGTCCTGCCATTCACGTTTCGCTGCTGTCGGCGGGGCTGAATCACGGGCGGTATCGCACCACGCTCGTCGCGGGTTCGATTGGTAAACGTGAGGGCGACATGAGTGATCTCGCCGCGTCCTACGGCGTGCGACCGGTGTTCGTGCCAGAGTTGGGGCGCGAGATTGGTTTGAAGGATGACGTGCGCGCGCTGAAGCAGTTGATGCGCCTGATGCGGCGGGAGAAACCGGACATCGTTCACACGCACACGGCGAAAGCGGGCACGTTGGGGCGGCTGGCGGCGATGGCGGCGGGCGTGCCGGTCAAGGTCCACACCTTTCACGGTCACGTCTTTCATGGCTACTTCGGTCCTCGCAAGACGCGAATTTTTCTGGCGATTGAAAGGTTCCTTGCCCGTCGCACCGATCGCGTCATCGTTCTGAGCGAGCAGCAGGCGCATGAGATTGCCGACGTTTATCAGGTGGCGCCGCGAGAGAAAATCAGCGTCATCCCGTTGGGTTTTGACTTGGACGGCTTTCTGTCGGCGGAACAACATCGTGGCCAGCTGCGGGCAGAGTTGAGGGTGCCATCGGATGGGTTCATCATCACCATCGTTGGGCGGCTCGTGCCTGTGAAGAACCATCGTCTGTTTTTCGAGATGGCGCGGCGCGTGGCAGCGGATTTGCCGCAAGCGCATTTTGTCGTCGTGGGGGACGGTGAGTTGCGCCCCGCGCTGCAAGAAGAAGCGGCGAGCCTCCGTGACCGTGTTCACTTTCTGGGCTGGCGGCGCGACTTGCCAGTGATTTACGCGGACAGCGACGTGGTGGTGTTGACGTCGGTGAATGAAGGCACGCCCGTCGCGCTCATCGAGGCGATGGCGAGCGGTGTGCCCGTCGTCGCCACGCGCGTCGGCGGCGTGCCAGACATCGTGCGGGACGGCGAAACAGGTATCGTCGTCGAACCCAACGACGCTGACGCGCTGACGGCCGCAGTGCGGGGACTGCTGCGCGATGCTGCCCAGAGAGAGAAACTCGGCGCGGCGGGGCGTCCGTTCGTGCGGGAGCGATTTGACCAGGGACGGCTCCTGGCCGACGTGACGCGGTTATATGACGAGTTGTTAGCCCGTCCCTGACGTAGTTGCGGAGATGGCATCGGTCTGGTATGATTAGAACGTGACATGGACATTTCTCTCATCCGTCAACTCATTCGGATTGCGCAGGAGGGGCAACTGAGCGAACTCATCGTGGAGGAGGGCGACGAGTCGCTCATTATTAAGTTGCCTGTCAACGCGTCGGCACCTCCGCCAGCGGCACATTATCAAGCCCCTCCCGCCACCCTCGAGTCAACGCCCCTGTTACCAACGGCGCAAGGGGCGAATCTGGTTCACATTACCTCCCCGATGGTCGGGGTGTTCTACCGTTCGCCCACGCCGGGCGCACCCACCTTCGTCGAGGTCGGCAGCGAGGTGGAAGTCGGGCAGACGGTCGGCTTGGTGGAGGCGATGAAGGTCTTCAACGAAATCGTCTCCGAAGTCGAGGGGCGCGTCGTCGCCATCCCCGCACAGAACGAGCAACTCGTGCAGGTGGGGGAGACGCTGGTGATCATTGAGAGGACAAGGGAGTGAGCGTATGCGAGTATGCCAGTCCGAATACCCGAACACCGACATACTCGCATATCCGAATACGGACGTTAGCGGATGCAAACCGTCAACATCGGCTTTATCGGCTTAGGCACCGTGGGGTGCGGTGCGATTGCGCTATTGCGGCAGAATCGGGAGTTGATTGAGCGGCGGGCGGGGTGCCGCTTGGCGGTGCGCAAAATCGCCGTGCGACATCCCGACAAGCCCCGCCCGATTGCCGTTGACCCGGCGCTCCTCACGAGCGACGTGCGCGAGGTGCTGGAAGACCCACACGTTCACATCGTCGTCGAGGTCATGGGCGGCATTGACCCAGCGCGGCAGTTCGTGATGGAGGCGATCCAGCGCGGCAAGTCGGTCGTGACCTGCAACAAGGAACTGATGGCGAAGCACGGGAGCGAAATCCTCGACCTGGCGAAGGCGAAGGGCGTGGACGTGAACTTTGAGGGCAGCGTAGGGGGAGGCATCCCCATCATCCAGCCGCTCAAGCAGCAACTCGTCGGCAACCGCATTCGACGCATCACGGGCATCGTCAACGGCACCACGAATTACATCCTGACCAAGATGACCCGCGAGAGAAGGGAGCTCGCCGACGTGCTGCGCGAGGCGCAGGCGCTCGGCTACGCGGAAGCCGACCCGACGGCGGATGTGGACGGTTACGACGCGATGTATAAACTGTGCATCCTCGCGGCGATTGCCTTCGGCTCGCGGGTGAGGGTGGAGGACGTTTACCGCGAGGGCATCGGCGGCGTGCACGCGCGGGACATCGAATATGCGCAGGAACTCGGTTACACGATCAAGTTACTGGCGATTGCGCAGGAGGACGATGACCGCTTGATTGAACTGCGCGTGCATCCGGCGCTGCTGCCCAACGCGCACCCGCTCGCGGCGGTGAGCGATGTGTTCAACGCGATCGTCGTGGAGGGGGACGGCGTGGGGCGCGTTATGTTTTACGGGCGCGGGGCGGGGGCATCGCCAACGGGCAGTGCGGTGGTGGGCGACATCGTGGAAATCGCTCGCAACCTCTGCTACAACGCCACG
>JANWYM010000130.1 GCA_025055355.1 Abditibacteriales bacterium | reverse complement strand
GGAGAGGCTCTAATGCCCCAACCTGCAACCCAAAAACCAACCCCTGCCCGCCGATCCCTGATACTGACTATAACCCCTCCACCCGTTTCGACATCATCTTTCCAGCGAACTGCCCATAAAGACCGCTGCCCCACGTCAGCCGGTCTTTGGTCAATGTTGGCAGCGCCGCGCCGTTCAGCGATGCACGTCCCAGTTCCTTGCCGTCCTGCCGCACGCGCATCCACCCTTTTTCGATGATGAACTCTAACTGCGTCGTCCTGTCTTTCCACTCCATCGGCACCGACAGATGCCCTGGCAGGCGGTAGCGATACACCATGCCATACTCCTTCCATTTGTCATCGGCGAGGAACTTAAACTTCGGATCGTATGCTGGCGTGCCCTTAGCCGATGTGGAGATGTAGAGACTGTCGCCGAGTGGCACCATGCTGGCAATCCGCTGTCCCCAGAGGTTGGCGACTGGGTCGAGGGCTGCCGTCTCTTTCTCGTAGGGATGAACGGTAGCGTCCGTCGGTTCGGGGTGCGTGAAGAAACGCTTCACGAACTCCCACCGCCGCGAGCCGGGGCGATAACGCCACACCTCGCCCCAGGGCCAGACCCCGGCGTAGATGTCTCCACGATAGATGGTGAGGGTTTGCAACTCGCGGGCGCTCGTGGACACGCCCGGCATGGGCGGGGGCTGGTCGTTCAGGGGCATAAGTTTGCCGTCGAAGTAATCAAAGAGGTTCCCAGTGGGATACTGTCCAAGCCAGAGGCGGTCCTGGGTGTTCAGAGCGGCATACACCTGATAACTCTTGCCGTCGGTTTCCCGCAGCGTCTGCCAGCCGTCGGCGTTCAGGCGGTGGACCTGACCGATGTTCGTTGTGATGAGCAGTTCGTTGCCGAGGGAACCGCACGCATAAGGGAACGCGCGCGGCGTGGGTAACTCCAATATCCGCCCCTTTGTGGGGTCGATCGCGCCTTTATCCTGGGGCATCCACCTCACGGCGATGAGCCGTCCGTTGCGTCGCTCGTCCTCGGGGAAGTGCTGGCGCATCACCAGCCACCCGTTGGCATAGTAGAACGGTTCTATCCTGCCCGGTCCGCTCCACTGCAAGAGGGGTTTGCCGTCGTAGCGCACCTCGTTGGTGCGAAACTCTAACAGCCTGCCTGCCAGACGCATGCGAGCCGTGGCGTTGCTGTCATCCTGTCGCCACGCCTTGGCTTGGGGGTCCCAGAAGCGGCGCACCATGTCCTTGCCGCCGTAAATGCTGCGAGCCAGCAGCCTGCCGTCGAGGTCGGCGAGATAAACGCCGCAGTCTGTCGTCGGCCGCGGTAGGCTCTCGATGAGCGGCGCATCCGCGTCGGTGCGTGCGAAGAAGTGGACCACGTAGCGGTCAGACCGCTCATGCGTGTTATACGCGCCGAGGAACCCCGCGCCGAGGACCGGCTCGCCATCGGCGTCCTTGGCTTCGAACAGCGTGCCGAAGTTCTGCCCGATGTCCTCGCCGAAGGTGATGCGGAGGGAGAGTTTGAACGGAGGGCGGCGAGGCGAGTCCTTCGGTGACGCAGAAGACGCGTGGCGCTTCATCCCCCACATCCCCCCTATGAGCAACGCAACGCAAAGAGTGGTTGTGCTGCCCTTCACGCAGACAGTTTTCGCCTGACCGTCCCCCACGCGCTCCGTCCTCAGTGGTTAAACAGAAACGCCGGGCTGTTAATCAGCGCCCACGCTAAGTCCTGCATCGCCGTCAGCCGCTTGTTGGCGATTTGCTTCGTGCTGGCTTCCACGTCTGCCCGCAGTTGCGCCAGCAGGGGGTCAACGGGAATCGGGCGGCTGACATATTCCAGGTTCTCCTTCAACTCTTTCAACTTCGGGTCTATCGGCAGCGGCTTTTTGCTGTCGGCGACCTCTTGCACTTTCTTCCGCCATTCCGCATCCACGAGGCGGAAGTATTTGCGCAGGGATTCCTGCTGCTGTTCATTCCACTCCTGCGGGGCGAGGGAGAGCACCTTGCCCAGTTCCTCCGACAGCCCCAGTCCAATCGGCTGCTCCGCCGTTGTAACTGAGATGCGGAACCTCCCTAACGAAAACTCCTTGTTGTCGAAGTTGTGATGGAGGATGAACGTCAGCACCGTGCCGCCTTCAAAACCGATGGGTTCTTTCGTCTCCAGTGTCGCCCAGTGGGTGACGCCGATGGCGGGCGACACCGCCCAGCCGTTGCCCCCTGTCAGGTCGTTGTCAATGATGTTCTTGACGGGATAGTTCTCCTGACTGAAATCCGCCAGCGCGTTTTGCAGGACGACTTTGTGCGCCTGCTCAGGATTGGACTTGGGCGCGGCTTTGACCTCGAACTCCGTCAGCACGAAGTTCCCATCAGGCGCGCGCCCGGCGCCGTTGTTTTTGAAGCGCGGGTCGGCGATGGCTTCCAGCCGAATCCCCGTGATATTCTTCAGGTCCGTCTCAACGACGATGGTGTAAGTGGTCTTCTCCAGAGCGCCTGACGCGACGATGGACAGATCCGCTTCCTTCTTCAACTCCGCGCCGCTGCTGGCTTGGAGCGACTTGGCGTCCAGCGGAATCCACTGCACCTTGTTGTGCTTCGCCAGTTCCGCTGACTTAACAGGCAACCGCTCGGCTTCATACTTCTTCAGCTCGGCTTCCAGTTTCGCCGTCCGCTCGGCTTTCTCTTTCTCACGCTGCGCCAAGATCGGGGCGAGTTCCTTCTCGTATGCCGCTAACTCCTCCTTCGCCTTTGCGATCGCTTCCTCGCGCTCCTTTTCCTGCTTGGGGCGGAGTTCGGCGACCTCCGCCTCGCGCTTCTTCAACGCTTCGACCAACTGGCGGTGGTCCTCCTCAATTCTGTTCATCGCCTCGATGGTCGCCTTGATTTCGCTCTCCGTTGCCGGGCGGTTGAGGATACGCAGGAAGATTTCGTTGATGACTTTGGCGTCATCAGGCTCGCGGGCGACGAGTTGGGCGATGGCGTTCTGCGGGTCAGCAATCGCCTCCGCTACCGTCGGTCCGCTGACCAATGCCATCACCGGCCCGAGTTGCAGTCCGCTCTGTCGCTCGCACTCGCAGGGGCTCTCGCGCGCCGGCCGTCCGAACGTGGACAGGAAGCCGCTGGGCAACTCCACCCCGTTGTCGGGCAACTCGGCGGCGCGGATGCCGCGCGGCAAACCGGGGAAGTTCGATGATGAGCCCGTGACGGCGTAAATCGCATCCAGCAGAACCTCCGCTGGCAATCGTCGTGCTATCGCATGGGAGTAGTTGATTTTGTCATCCGCGTTCCACTTGTTCGGGACGACCGACAACTGATAGGTGCGCGACTTGCAGATGAGTTTGATGATGTGCTGCACGTTGAACCCGCTGTTGATGAACTCTTGCGTCAGGTAGTCAAGCAACTCCGGGTTGGTCGGCGGGTTGCCGGCGCGGATGTCGTCAATCGGCTCGATGATACCCACCCCGAACAGATAGCCCCACAGACGGTTGACGTAACTGCGGGCAAAGTAGGGGTTGTTCGGCGAGGTGAGCCACGCCGCCAACTGCTCGCGCCGCGTCACCTTGGCGTTGTCCGACCCGTTACCGTCACGACGCGGAATTTTGTAATCAGCAGGGAACGGGAACGCGGGCGGGCTGACATCGCCGGTGCGCAGGTTAATGGCTTCGCCCTCGTCCTTGTCCACCACGATTTCGTAGAGCGGCTTGCTGCCCTCGACGGCGGTGCCGCCGATGCGCTTGCCTTTGCTCTCGGGGTCTTCTTTCAGTTCCGTCTGCGCGAAGAACGCGGTCATCTGATAATACTGGTCTTGCGTCCACCGCTCGAACGGGTGGTCATGGCACTTGTTGCAGTTGAAGCGCACGCCGAGGAACAGGTGCGTCGTGGTCTCCATGATTTGCGACGGCTCGCGCTGAATTTTGAAGTAGGACGCCGCTGGGTTGACGCGGTTCGAGCCCGTTGCCGTCAGGATCTTGCGGACGAACTGGTCGTAAGGGGTGTTATTCGCTATCTCGTTGCGAATCCACTTGCGGAAGTTCGCTGCGCCCTCCAGGTCGAGGAACTTGCGGTTGACTTGGAGGAGGTCCGCCCACTTGTTCGTCCAGTGTTCGACGTATTCCTTGCTGCCGACCAGTTTGTCCACCAACTCATCGCGCTTGACTTTCGTGTCGCGTTTGTCCTCCAGAAACTTCCGCACCTCATCCGCCGTCGGCGGAAGGCCGGTGAGGTCGAGATACACGCGGCGAATGAACTCGGCGTCGCTGCACAGTTCCGACGGCTGAATTTTCATCCGCTTCCACTTGAGGGCGACGAGTTCGTCAATGCGGTTGTTGGCGGGGGGCTGCTTCCAGACGAAGCCAGTGCGGTCGCCCATTACGGTCAGCGTCGTCGCGGCATACGCCCCCTCGAACCGCACCAGCACCGGGGCTTCGCCCCGCCGCACGGCGGTCATCAAACCGGGGCGCTGGGCTGTCGCCACTTCCGTGTTGCCACTTTCGATGAACGCCTCGCGGGTTACGTCGCGCACCTTCCCGTCAGCGTAGGTGGCGATGACGCGCATCTGCTGCTGCTCCCCAATGCGCTGCACCATCGGGTTCTTCGGCAGAATGTCTACCTTTGTGACGCGGGGCGTGGAGCGGTCGAGCGTCGCACCGTTCGCAATCCAGTTGCGGAGGATCTCGTAATACGGCTCACCCTTGCGCGTCAACTGCCCGCCCACGTGCGGCACGGCGCCCGTCGCTTTGAGCAAGATGAGGCTGTCATCGGGCGACGCGACGTTCACGCGCCGCTGCCACAAATCATCCGTCAGGGCGCGCACGTCCTCAATCGGGTCGTAGCCGCGCAAACTCAGTTTGAAGCCGTTCTTCCCCTTCGCCGCGCCGTGGCAGGTCCCCGCGTTGCAGCCCAGCCGCGATAGCACGGGCGCCACGTCGCGAATGAAGTCCGCCTTGAACTCTGCCTTCATGCCTTTGACCGAGACCGGTAAAGCGACGGTCTTGCCGTCAAGGCTCAGATGGACCTTCGCGCTCCCGTCCGCAATCGGGCGCACGAAACCGCTCGGTGAAACTGCCACCACCTTGGCGGGAGTGACCTTAACCAGCCGCGTCGCGTCCACTGTTTCGCCCGAGGTCAGTTTCGCCGTGACCACGAGTTGCGCGTAGTCGAACTTGTTCGTCAGGTGAATCGCTTGAGGATGCACGTCAAGGGCAGCGACCTTGACCCCTCTGGGCAGAGAACGCTCGAGGGTTGAGGGTTGAGACCCTCCCGGGGGCCCTGCTTGCGAGGGGGAAGATGGAAGAGGTGAACCTTGAACCCTTAACCCTGAGCCCCCACCCCGCTGCACAGGCACTGGCACAAACGTCTTGACAATCTTCCCGTCCGTTGCGTCAATCAGCCGCACATGACCGTCCGCGCCCGCCGCGGCGACTATCTTCCCATCGGGCGCGAACGCGACGGCATACATGCTGCTTTCGGGGATTTCCACCTTGGCGAGGCGCGTGGCGCCTTCAGTGTGATACTTCTCTAAGGCAGCCACCTCTTCGCGCGTGCGCTCGGTGGAGACCTTCGCCATGATTTTCTTGATGTCCTCTGGCAGGCTGGTGTCGAACTCGTAAGAAAAGATGCCTACCTCGCCCCTGCCGTCGAGCGCGCTGGCGGCGGCGATGCGCTTCCCGTCGCGGCTGACGGCGACGCTGAAGATGCGCCCCCTCATCGCGGGAAACTGACGAATCAGGTTCGAGTCGTCGCCGATGCGCCGCTCGACGAGGCGGTGTATCCGATACACCTTCGGCACGCTGTCCGCTCCACCGATGACGATTTCGTCGCGCTGGGGATGTCGCGCCACCGCTTGAATCCCACCCTTCAACGCGCCGGGCGTGATGGAGGTAATGTTGTCAATGAACCGCTGCGTAGCGACTTCGGTCAGTTTCGCCGTCATGTCCACGCCGACGGAGACAAGGTGCGAACCGTCCACCGAAAACACGGTATCCAATGCCCAGCCTTCGTGCGAGCCCATGAACAACACCTGCTCGCCCGTCTTCGCGTCAATCGCCCGCACGGTGTTGTCCGCGCAGCCGAAGGCGATCATCTTCCCATCAGGCGACCACGACACGCCGTAAACTGTGTCGCTCGTGACCGACTGCGACAACACCTGTTTGCGCTCGGCGACGTCCCACACTTGCACCTCACCGCTGCGGGCGGGCTGCCCCGCCGCCACCGCGAGATACTTCCCGTCGGGTGAGAATCTGACGGACTGGATGCGCTCCGATTGACCCACCAACCGCGCCACCAGTTGCCAATGGTCGGTGCTGATGAGCAGCACTTCATTGAACCCCGCTACCGCGAGCAGTTTTCCATCGGGGGAAAAGTCGAGCGAAGTGATGACCGGCGGGCGCGTGTAAACCGGCGGATGCTCCATGTCGAACCGCGCCTTCGCAAACTGCGCCGAATCGTCCACCGCCCCCTGCGCAATCCACCGCTTGATCAGTTCAATCTCTGCCTTGGGCAGCGGGGAACGCGCCATCGGCATCTTGGCGACACCCTTCGCATCGGGCGTGATCAGCGCGACGAGGTAACTCTTCTCCGGGCTGTGCGGCACAATCGCGGGCTTGCGCGACCTACCTCCCGCTAACAGCGACTTGAAC
This sequence comes from Abditibacteriales bacterium, assembly GCA_025055355.1. GTDB lineage: Bacteria > Armatimonadota > Abditibacteriia > Abditibacteriales > JANWYM01 > JANWYM01. The sequence continues at coordinate 2,596 of JANWYM010000130.1, read as the reverse complement.
TCCGTCATGATGTAATCCGCGCTCGGATTCGACGGCTGATGACAGCCTTGACAGTTCGCCACGAAAATCGGGCGCACTTGATTGTAATAACTCACCTGCGCCCCACCCCCTGCGGGCGGAACGCTCGATGCCTTCTTCTTCATCCCCGCGCCCCCCAGAGCGGGCGCAACGAAAAGTAACACAATCAATGCCGTCGGAAGTAAACACTTCATTTTCATGTCGGTTTCCTCATCACCTCTAAAATGTCCTACCCCATCAAGCGTTCCAGCGGTCTGACGTTGCTGCTGGAGGTTACCACACCTTATTATAAGGGATTTCACCCGCCTTTGACTCTCCCTGACAAAAATAGTTGCTGAGGAGGAGCAACTTTCGGCGGGATAATCGCCCGCGACGCGACGAGCTACTTTACTTCCAACACCCACAACGTCACGCTGAACGGCGGCAGTGAAAGTGAGTAGGGGCGATGCGTCCCTGCCCGTCCACCACCCAGGTCGCGCACAGCAAATTCCTGAATGACGACGTTCGGTGGTTTGCCGGGCTCGTTGTAAGCCATCGGGTCGTTGCCCGCGATTTGATAGCGCGTGCCGCTGCCCGTCAGGGTCACGCCCTCTAACGTGAGGGCGAGGGTTTGATTGTCGCCCGTCGGATTGACGACAGCGAGCGTCAGCGTTTTGCGGTCAGCGGTGAGAGCGGCGGCAACGTCAAGCGGTTGCGGGCTGCCGCTGACCTGCACGGGCATACTGCCGTAGTGCTGCCGATACAACTTCAGCACCAACCCTGTCGTCTCGAACGCGGCATCGGTTTTGGTCGTTTTGATGCAACCGATGACGTTGACCGTCTGCGCGTAGTTCGCCATGAACACTATGTCACTATTGCGGAAGAACTCATGCAGCCCGGCGGCGATGCCCAGGGCGTCCTTGAGAAAATACCGCGTGCCTAACTCGCCGTAGAGGTGCGGTCCATACCAGTAGTTCCACTCGTCCATCGCAATGCGGATGTCCTTGCCCTTGAGCGTAGGAATCGTCTCGCGGTAGCGGCGGTGCGCCTCGACCTTGCGTTTGATGGCATCGGGAATCTGCGCCACGTGGCTCATCACGCCGGGGCGTTCCTGACAGTAGAAATGCTCGCTGATGTAGTCCATGTAGTCGGCGCAATGCCGCAACATCCCTTCCGACCACGCGCCTACGTCCCCGACGGCAATCGTCTTGATGGTCGGGTCCACCTGGCGCATCTTGCGCACGAACTCATTGTGCTTGAGGACGTAGTGGTTGAGCGACATGTGCCCCAACTGCCAATTCCCATACATCTCGTTGCCGATGCCCCACCACTTCACGCGATACGGTCGCACGTGTCCGTTCTCCGCCCGCCATCGCCCCATCGGCGTCGTCGGCGCGCCGTTGCAGTATTCGACCAACTGCGCCGCTGAGTGCGCGTCGCCGAAGCCGGTGTTGACGACCACGAGCGGTTCGGCGTTGACCAAGCGGCAGAAAGCGATGAACTCGTCAATGCCGAAGTCATTGTGTTCAATGCCCTGCCACGCGGGGTTTTTGCGCGGAGGGCGGCGGTCGGGGTCACCTACGCCGTCGCGCCAGTCATAGCCGCTGACGAAGTTGCCGCCCGGCCAGCGGTAGATCGGCGCGTTGAGCTCCTTGAGGAGTTGGAGCGTGTCGGCACGCATACCTTTCACGTTGTCAGCAGGCATGAGCGACACCGCCCCGACGCGGAAACTACCTTTGCCCGTCGCGGTGATCTCCAGCCGCGCGTTGGGGGTCGTCGCACCTGCGGTGAAGTGAAGCGGTGTTTTGACGAACTCGCGGCTGAGTTTGGGGACCGTCACCGTCTGCCGCTCGTTCGCCCCCGCGCCCCAGACGAGGCTGACCTGCACCGGCGCCGCGCTCGCGTCTCCCGCCAGGTAGATGCGCCCGACGTATTTTTTCCCTTGAATCAGCGCGAGGTCGCCCTGAGCGATGCCCGCCGGTTTGCCGTCGCCAGGGAGCACGATGACCGGGGTGTGCTCTCCGACGAACGGAGCGAACCTCCCCTCGCGCCTCTCCTTGTTAAGGAGGGGCGGAGGGGAATCCGCGCCGCCGATGAACTTCCACGGCGACGGCTCCGCACCGACCGCGTAGAAAAACTTGCGGTCTTCGAGCATTTCCGCCCAGATGCCGCCGTAAATGCAGCGTCCGAGATGCTCGATGAACTGCCCGTAAATGTAGGGGGAAATCGGTTCGCCTGTCTTGGAGGCATTGACTGTGACTGTGGGATTCATTTCCATCGTTGTTATCAACTCCAATCTGACATCATCAAACCACGCCTTGCCCTTTGCCCTGCCGAAGTAACCGACGAGACAGTTAATCCACAGCGTATCATCCCCGCCCGTCTGAACTTCCACTTGCACCTGCGTCCAATCGCGTGTGCCAGTCACCGCCGGCGTGCGTTCGCGCCGCGCGTGCAGGTTGAGCAGCGCGCCCGCCCCGTCCAGCGGCTCAAGGTTTTCCGTTTTAATCCACGCCGACAGACGATAGGTGGAAAACGGCTTGACCGGCACGATGACATACCACGCCGCGTCTGCCCCTTGCTCGGACGCAATCATCAC
>JANWYM010000012.1 GCA_025055355.1 Abditibacteriales bacterium | reverse complement strand
CAGAGGCGGGCGTCCCTGCCAGCCCATGGAGCGCGGCTTTGACCTGCTCGCACACCACGCGATCGGTGTTGCCCGCCCGCCGTTCACCAATCGTTTCACCGACGCAGATGATAGGCGTAAGTCCGTGCACGAGCGCGGCGCGCGCTTTGACGTTCACGGTGGCGTCGTTGTCGCCGAACACCGTCGCCAACTCCGCTGCAAACTCCGCTTTGCCGAACCGCCCGCGCCGCTCGGAGTGCCCGACGATGACGTAATCGCAGCCGACGTCCTTGAGCATCAGCGGCGAGACCTCGCCCGTGTAGGCACCCTGTTCCTTCCAGAAAACATCCTGCGCGCCGAGTCGAACGTTTGACCCCTGGATGCCTTCGCCCACCGCTGCCAGCGCGGTGAACGGCGGACACAGCACGAGGTCTACCTCGCTCACATCCGCGACCAGCGGCAGAAACTGCGCGACAAACTCTCGCGCTTCCGCAATTGTTTTGAACATCTTCCAGTTGGCAGCAATGATAGGTTTGCGCAATAGGGTTGCTCCTTCCAGATAAAATCACGAATTTCAGGTTTCGGGTCTCGAGTTACGCTTTAGCCGAAACCCGAAACGCTTTGCATTCTATTCCACTCGCGGCAGAGTTTCAATGTCCGGCTTGGGAGAATCGACGACGCGGGGCAAAGTGGCGGCGTCGGGTTGGGGCGCGGACGCGGGGAGGGGAAGGTTTTTGAGGCGTTCCGTGAGGACTTTGATGCGGTGGGCGGCGCGGCGCGAGGCGCGACGCGTTGGTTCGTCCTGCTGAATGACGTCCGCGCTGACGGCTTTCAAATCCGGGATGGCGGCGCGCAGTTCGGGCGTGGGCGACTGTTCAGCAATTTGCGCCAGCGCTTCGGCAATCGCCAAGCACAGCCGGTCGCGGCGGCGCGGCAGGCGGAAGAACTTCAGGCTTTTGCGGAAAAGAGACAAGAAGGCTTCCCACAATATCCCGACAAACTCAATAAGGGAAAACGCCGCGTCTTTGATAAAAATCAGCAGGACAGCCGCGCACGCTATCACCATAGCAATCAACAACACCATCACCACCCCGCCCAACAGGACGGAGCCGATGAGCAGCAGCACGCCCGCCACGAAGTTGAGCCACGGCGAGCGCAGGGTGAAGGCATCGCGCAGGGCGTCAATGAGCGGCTGCACCGCGCGGTCGTCGCCGATGTTGCCCAGCGCTTCAACGGCGGCGACGCGCACCTCGATATCGTTATCTTTGAGCGCGGCGCACAAGGGCAGAACAGCGTCGCGGTCTTTGCGCTGCCCCAACTGCCGCGCCGCCGCCGCTCGCGCGGATGGGCTTTTGGCTTTCAGGGCGGCGATGAGGGATTGCTTCAATCCTTCCTCTCCGAACCGTTGCAGCGCGATGGACGCCCGCGCTCGCACCGTGTCGTTAGCATCTGCCGCCGCGCGACGCAGCGGCTCCGCCGCCCGTTCATCCCCGATGCGCCCCAACGCTTCCGCCGCCGCTGCCCGCACCGCCACAGCGCGGTCCGTCAAAGCGCGACACAAAACCTCCACCGCTCGCGCATCGCCGATGGCGCCCAACATCTCCGCCGCCATCGCCCGCACGCTGGATGCACGGTGCTGCGTCAACGCCCGGCACAGCGGCTCCACAGCGGGCGCGCCGATGTTGCCCAACGCCTTCGTCAACCACACCGGCGCAGAGATTTTGACCGCCGCCAACGCCTGCCACAATGCACCTGACGCGCACAAGCGGCTCAACGCTTCGCGCGCGCGCTGCTGCACGAGGGGGCTGCTGTCCTCCAGCGCTCGGCAAATCGGCGCCACCGCCCGCGCGTCGCCGATGGCGCCCAACGACGCCACCGCCGCCGCGCGCACCTCCGGCGAAGCATCCGCCAGCGCGCGGCACAGCGGCTCCACCGCCGCCGCCCCGCACGCGCCCAGCGCCTGCGCTGCCTCTCTGCGGTCCAGCGACGCGGCAGACTTTTGAAGTTGTCGAATCAGGTCTTTCAAAGGCGGCTACACGTTAGCGCGTTGGCACGTTGGCAGGTTGGCAGGTTGGCAGGTTCAACGTTCCAACGTGCTAACGTGCCAACGTGCCAACGGACAATCATTCGACACGCGGCAGCGTGTTCACGTCTATTGTTGTCGCGTCGGCGACACGCGGCAGCGTCGCCGCCTCGGGCGCGGGCGCGGACGCGGGCAGCGGGAGGTTTTTGAGTTGCTCGGTCAACGTGGCGATCTTTTGCGCCGCTTGACGCGAGATGGCGCGGGTTTGGCTGTCTTGCTGAATCACATCGGCGGAAATTGCTTTCAAGTCGGGCAACAACACGCGCAGTTCCGGCGCGGGGTGGCGTTCGACCACGTTCGCCAGAGCCTCCAAAAGTTGCTGGCAGGTTTTGCTTTGCGTGCGACGATGTTCGTAATAAACCCTAATCCACCCAAATAAATTAATTAGAATCTGAATCATCCCCACAGTCTTGAGAGCGACAGAACCCCCTATCAGTCCTGCCAAGAGGAGAAGAAGAGCCATCGTCGTTATCAGCCCCATGACCAGATGCCACCGCGCCGAGCCTTTTACGAAGCACACTCGCAATCCCTTCAGCAGCGGTTCAATAGCGCTCGCGTCGCCGTGTTCTTTCAGGATGCGCCCCAATGCTTCGGCGGCGGCGAGGCGGACGTGACCGCTTTTGTCCGACAGCGCAGCACAGAGCGGTTCAATCGCATCGCTGACGGTTTGCGGGTCTTGGATTTTGCCCAGCGCTTCGGCGACGGATTCGCGGACTTGAGCGTCTTTGTCCTTCAGCCTTGCTATCAAGGGTCGCACGGCGCGGGCGTCTTTGAGTTCACCCAACGCTCGGGCAGCGGCGGCGCGCAGCGCGGCTTGGCGGTCGTCGTTGAGGGCGTCCAAAAGCGGTGGTAACGCCCGCACATCGCCGATTTTGCCCAACGCCTTCGCCGCTGCCTCGCGTGCCATACGCCACGAACTACGCAGCATCTCACACAGCGGCTCCACGGCAGGCGTTCCGATTTGGCCCAACGCCTCTGTCGCTGCCTTGCGCACGTTGTCGTCAATCGCTCGCAGCGCGTCGAGCAGTGGTTGCACCGCTCGCGCGTCGCCGATGTATCCCAGCGATTCCGCCGCCGCCCTGCGCACGTCGTTATCGCGGTCCTTCAATGCCTTGCACAACGGCCCCACAGCGGGCTCGCCATACTCGCGCAGAAACACCGCTGCCTTCCGCCGCTCCTTTGGCGGCGAAAAATACGACAGCCGTTGGACGAGTCCATCGAAAGAATACGAACAGCGAATTTGACGGGAGTCCATCGGTATTCCCCTCATTGTTCTGTCACGCGCGGCAGCGCTTTCACGTCTATCGTCGGCGCGTGTGGGCTTTGCCAGTTGCAGCGTGTCTTGGGCAAGGGATTTCAGATCAGGCAACTTCCAACGGGATTTACACAAGACACAGTTTGGAAGAGAGCAATAGCCCCGCCGTCCAATGCTACCTCTCCTCCAACACCGCCACGCCCGGCAGTTCCTTCCCTTCCAAAAACTCCAGGCTGGCGCCGCCGCCGGTGGAGATGTGCGACATCGCATCGGCGAAGCCCATCTGGTGGATGGCGGCTGCCGAGTCGCCGCCGCCGATGACGGTGGTGGCGTCCGACTCCGCCAGCGCGGCGGCGATGGCACGCGTGCCGTAGGCGAACGGTTTCGTTTCAAACCTGCCCATCGGTCCGTTCCAGAACACCGTCTTCGCGTCGCGCAGGACGTCGGTGTAAGCCTGAATCGTTTGCGGTCCGATGTCCATAGCAAACAGGTCGGGCGGGAAGTTGTCCACTGAACGAAACTCCGTGTGGGCGTCTTCGGCGTCGCGGTCGGTGAGCAACGCATCGGTCGGCAGACGCCAGTTGTTGTGCGCTTGCAAGATGGGGAGCAGGCTGGCAGCCTGCGCGACGTCTTTGGGGTCGAGGATGGATTTGTCCATGTTGGGCTTGCCCATCGCTTTGAGGATGGGATACGCCATCGCGCCACCGATGAGGAGGGTATCAGCTTTGTCAATGAGGTTGCGGATGACGCCGATTTTGTCACCGACCTTCGCGCCGCCCAGAATCACGACGAACGGGCGCGCCGGCTGGGTGAGAAGGTTGCCCAGCACCTCAATCTCCTTCGCCATCAGCAGCCCTGCCACCGCCGCGCCGCCGCGCTCTCGGACGAACGGCACGATCCCCGCCGTCGAAGCGTGCGCGCGGTGCGCCGCACCGAAGGCGTCGTTCACGTAAACCTCCGTCGCTGTCGCCAGTGCGCGGGCAAACGCCGCGTCGTTCTCTTCCTCGCCCGCGTGGAAGCGCAAGTTTTCCAGCAGTATCACCGTGCCTGCGGGCTGCTGCTCGCGGGCGGCTTGCACCTCGTCGCCGATGCAGTCGTTGAGAAACTGCACGGGTTGCCCCAGCAACTCTTGCAGCCGCGCAGCGACGGGTTGCAAAGTGTATTTCTCATCGCGTTTTCCCTTGGGTCTGCCGAGGTGCGCGGCGAGAACAACCTTCGCGTTGCGCTCGAGAAGATAACGCAGCGTCGGCAGCGTCTCCCGAATCCGTGCGTCGTCGGTGATGTTCCCGCTCTCGTCCTGTGGCACGTTGTAGTCCACGCGGACGAAGACCCGTTTGCCCGTGACGTCAACGTCCTGAATCGTTTTCTTTGGCATGTCCACTCCTCCTTGTCATTGATTGTAACTCAATTGAGAGAGGATGAACAAGTCAATTTTTTGTGCCTGTTGAGGTATCCTTCCCCGCCCCGCCGACCTTGCGTCGGCGGGAGGGCTGAACGGTCATTGACTTTCTTTCCCTGTCCATCCTGTTTATCCTGTCTAAAAAGTGTTATCATAACTGCCAGACGTTAAAGGAGGAGGACTCGGATGAAAATCAGGGAAATCAAGGCGATGCGGTTGAGCGTTCCGCCGCAGGCGGACAAACCGCGAACGCCGCCGCGTCGTCCGTCGTGGGCGCAGGAGGCGGAGGTGGCGAACCCGATGTCGCGCTACCCGAAGGTCAAACGGCATCGCGGGCTGTGGCTGCCGAAGTGGGAAGGCGTGTGGTGCAAGGTCACGGCGGAGGACGGCACGTGGGGCGTCGGCGCCACCGCGCACGGTCGAGCGGTGGCGGCGGTGATTGACGAGCACCTCGCGCCGCAACTCGTTGGCGAGGATTGTTGGGCAACGGAGAGGATCGCCGACATGATGTTCCGCCTGACGAAGCCCTACGGCTCGACGGGGTTGGCGTCCTACGCCATCAGCGCGGTGGATTTAGCCCTGTGGGACCTGAAGGGCAAGTTGTTGGGCAAGCCGGTTTACGCATTGTTGGGCGGACCGCAGAAGGAGAAGATCTTCTGCTACGCGACGGGCAACGACGTGGACTGGTATCAGGAACTCGGTTTCCGCGCGTTTAAGTTGGCATGCCCTTACGGTCCAGCGGACGGGTGGGATGGACTCCGCAAGAACGAGGAGTTCGTCGCCCGCGCGCGGCAGCAGATCGGCGATGCGTGCGAACTGATGCTGGACTGCTGGATGGCGTTCGATGTCGAATATGCGGTGCGACTTGCGGAGACGCTGCGCCCTTACCGACTCAAGTGGATGGAGGAGTGCCTGCTGCCCGAAGACTTCGACGCGCATATCGCGCTGCGTCAGCGGTTGCCCTGGCAGACGCTCGCCACAGGCGAGCATTGGTATACACACGTCCCGTTTCAGTGGGCGGTCAACCACAAAGTCGTGGACATCTTGCAGCCCGACATCCAGTGGTGCGGGGGGTTGTCCACCTGCGTCAAAATTGCGCACGCTGCCGACGCGGGGGGCGTCAGCGTGATTTTGCACGGCGGCGGCAACTCGGCGTTCGGGCAGCATTTCAGTTACGCGATGGCGTCGGTGCCGTGGCTGGAATGTTTCATCAGTACTGCGCCCGGCGTGCCGCTCGAAGAAGTGTGGCGGCTGCCCGGTCAAGCCACACCGAAAGAGGGTTGGCTCGTGCCGAGCGACGCGCCGGGGTTCGGGCTGGACATCAAAGAGGAATGGCTGGCGCCCTTCTAAAGTGGTTCATGGGTTCATGGGTTCGTGAGCTCATGAGTTCATGAACCCCATGAACCCTATAAAATGAATCCCCCTGTGTTGGCAACCGATTTGCTCATCTGTCCTCTTGGAGGAGGAAAGCAAGATGGCAGCGACGAAGCGAGATTTGGATGACCTTTCGCGCTTTCCGATTTTGCAGCTCATCGGAAACACCCCCCTGATTCGCGTCGACCTGTTTGCGCGGGAACTGCCCGAGGTGGAGATATTAGCGAAGGCGGAGATGTTGAACCCCGGCGGTTCGATTAAGGACCGACCGGTGCTGCAGATGCTGACGGAGGCGATTCGCAACGAGCGGCTGACACCGCGCCAGACGATTTTGGATTCGACGTCGGGCAACGCAGGGATTGCGTATGCGATGATTGGCGCGGCGCTGGGCTACCGGGTGGAGATGGTCATGCCGGGCAACGCCAGCGCGGAACGCAAGAAGCGCATCCGCGCCCACGGGGCGAGTATCATTTTCACCGACCCGCTCAAGGGCTACGACGAAGCGCTGCGCGAGGTGCGCCGCCGCTATGAGAGCGACCCGGAGCGGTATTTCTTTTGCGACCAATACAGCAACGCGGACAACTGGAAGGCGCACTACGAGACGACGGCGGTGGAGATTCTCAAGCAGACGGGCGGGCGTCTCACGCACTTCGTCGCCGGGGTCGGCACGGGCGGGACGATTACGGGCATCGGGCGACGACTGAAGGAGCATAACCCGAAGATTGAAGTCTGGTGCGTCATCCCCGAAGAGTTTCCCGGCGTCGAAGGCTTGAAGCCACTGGGGCATCCGGGCGACATCGTGCCGGCGATTTTTGACGAGAGCGTGGTGGACGTGACCCTGCGCGTTAAGACGGAGGACGCCTACGCGATGTCCCAACGTCTGGCGAAGCAGGGATTGTTTGTCGGACAGTCGTCGGGCGCGTATCTCTGGGGCGCGCTGCAAGCGGCGAAAGCGGCGAAGAGGGGGCGCATCGTGACCACCTTCAACGACACCGGCGAGCGGTATTTCAGCACGGGGTTGTGGGACTGAGAATGGTTGATGGTTGCATTAACCATTGACCCTTAACCATTTCGTTCTTGATGAGAGAATGGAAACTTCAGGAGGTCACGTATAAACTCGTCCGCGAGCGGCGGTATGAAGTCGCCGTGCTGCCCATCGGCGCGACGGAGCCGCACGGGTTGCATCTGCCTTACGGCACGGACAACTACGAGGCGGAAGGCATCGCAGACCGGGTCTGCGAGGCGGCGCATCGCTTGGGCGCGAAGGTGATTCTGCTGCCGACGATTCCTTACGGCTGCGACAGCAACATGATGGCGTTTCCGCTGACGATGGACGTGAAGCAGTCCACGCTTAACCTCATCGTGACGGACATCGTTCACGCATTGGAATATCATGGCGTTCGCAAGTTCATCCTCTTCAACGGGCACGGCGGCAACGACTTCAAGCCGCTGCTGCGCGACCTGCACGGGCGGACGAAGGTGTTTATGGTTCTCGTGGACTGGTGGCGGGTGGGCGACGATGTGGCAGGCGACATTTTCACCCATGGTGGCGACCACGCCAACGAGATGGAAACCTCGTGCATGTTGGAGTTGCAACCGCACCTCGTTCACCTCGCCAACGCGGGTGATGGCAGCGTGAACCCGACGCGGTTTGAAGCCCTCAACCGAGGGTGGGCGACCATCACCCGCCCGTGGCATCTGTTGACGGAAGACTCGACGGTCGGCGACCCGCGCCAGGCGACGCGGGAGAAAGGGCAGCGATTCATCGCGGTCATCGTCGAGCGGCTGGCGCGTTTCATCAAGGAGTTATCGGATGCGGAGATGGACGAGCGGTTTCCGTATTAGGGAGGGAGAATCGTCCTCGTCCTCGTCGTCGTCCTCGTTCTCGTCATTACTCGTTTTGTCATTATCTGATCGGCTGAAACGACCGAGGACGAGGACGACGACGAGGACGATGTTTTTGGGGAGGGAAGATCGGCAATGTTGACGGCAGCCCAGATGGCGTCGTTTCACGAGAACGGTTATCTCGTGCTGGAGAACGTGCTGCGGGAAGACGACCTGCAGCCGGTGGTCGAGGAATACTCCGCTGTGATTGACGAGCGAGCCCGGCGGCTCTGGGCGGAGGGGAAAGTGAGTTCGCTTTACGCGGACGAGCCTTTTGAGCGGCGGTTAGCGCGTCTCGCCGTCGAAGCGCCAGAGGTGGCAAGCGAGTTGGACATCATGCAGGTGCGCGGCGCGGCGACGTTCCGTTTTCTCCTCAACCCCAAAGTGTTGGATATCGCTGAGTCGCTGGTCGGGGGCGAAATCGTCTGCAATCCCACGCAGCACCTGCGGGCGGTGTTGCCCGTGCAGCAGGGAGCGCGCCCGACACCGTGGCACCAGGACGCGGGCGTGTTCTGGCCCGAAGCCGACCCGTATTTTATCTTGACGATATGGATTCCTCTGGTGGACGCCACGCTGGAGAATGGATGCTTGGAGGTGTTACCCCAGAGCCATCGGCTGGGTTTGCGACGCCATCAGATGACGCCGCACGGATTGACCATCCCCCCCGAAGAAATCCCCCCAGGCGATCCCGTCCCGCTCCCGGTGCGAAGGGGCAGTGTGATTCTGTTCCATAACTACACTCTGCACCGGGCGCGTCCTAATGAGAGCGACACCGTGCGCTGGAGTTTCGATCTGCGCTATCATGACGCAGCGGTGCCGACGGGTCGGCCGTTTTATCCGTCTTTCATCGTCAGAAGTCGGCTGCGCCCGGCGACGGTGCAGGACGACTACGCGATGTGGCGCGACCGATGGGCGTTCGCGCTCGCTGCCACACCAGGCGTTAAGGTCTATCGGTGGTCGTAGGATAGGCGTCCCGCCTGTCAATGTCGTGATAAACTCAACTTTTGCGTTTCGCGCTTCTCTCCCTTGCCGCTGCAGGAAGACGTCATGGCGAGCGGGGCGACGCGATCTCCTGCGCCGCAGCAACCTCCTCCGTAGGGGATTGCTTCGCGCTGCTCGCCATGACAGGTAGGGGATCGCTTCGCCCCGCTCACAATGACAGGGATTTTCGAAGGAAAGGGCAAGGCGCAAAAGCTTAGTGATAAAAAAAGAGAGGCTGCAATCAGCCTCTCTTTTCGTTGAAGGACGGAATAAAAGCAACCTGGCCCTCGAACGTCCTCCGCCACCGACGCCCGCTCGGCTTATTGGACAGCGCGGCGGCTGAAGGTGGGGGGGATCTTCAACAGACGGCGGTATTTCGCCACCGTGCGCCGCGCGACGGCGAAGCCTGCTGACTGCAGTCGTTTAGCGATTTCCTGGTCGCTCAACGGATGCAGAGGGTCTTCCTGCGCGATGAGTTGCCGCAGGAGGTCTTTGGCATCGGGGGCGGCTTCAAAGAAGATATCAAAACTGACGACCTGCCCGTAAGGTGGAATCTGCACGAACTTATTGCTGGTCGCGCGGCTGACGGTGGAGACGTCGCGCCCCACCAGGGCGGCGAGGTGTTTTTTGGTCAGCGGCTTTAGATAGGCGCGGTCGCCGTCGTGGTCGAAGAAGTCGCGCTGACATTCAATCAACGCCTCCACGATGAGTGTGAGGGTGGCGTTCCGCCGCTTCAGGTTCTCGATGAACAGCTCGGCGCGCTTGACGCACTGCGTGACATGGTGGCGTTCGGTTTCCGAGTAGCGGTTCCGGTTGCGCTGCATCTCCCGGTAAAGGTGGCGGTAGAACTGATTGACGCGGAGCAGGGCGTCCTTCAACTGCAAAACTTCTACTTCATATTGATTGCCGTGGCGGGTGATAATGACTTCGGGTTTTGCCGGCAGGTTCCTCTCCACGCCTTTAACGTTCCACGGCGGGCGGAACAGGCGCCCGGGGTAGGGAGTCAAGTTCCTCACAATAAAGTCGGCGGCTTCAATCACGGCCTCTAACGGCACGGCAAGGCGGCTGGCGATGCGTTGGTAGCAGCGACGCGCGAGGTCGTCAAGATGGTCGCGAATGATGCGTTCGGCGAGGTCGCAGCGGACGCCTTGCTCGCGCAGGTCGTTGAGTTGGATGAGCAGCGATTCCCGCAAGTTGCTGGCGCCCACACCCACCGGCTCGAAGGTTTGAATGGTTCGCAGGACGGATGCAACCTGCTGCACGTCCACTCCGAGCCGCGCGGCGATGTCACCAAGGTCCCCCTCCAGATAGCCGTCATCGTTGATGCAGCCGATAAGATAATCCGCCACCTCCCATTGCTCGCCAGACAGTTCCATCTGCGCCTGCCAGCGTAGATGTTCGTGGAGAGTGAAGGGCGTGGCGATGTTCATCGTCGGGTCCTCGATCTCGTCATCACTGGCTTGCGACGAGGGCAGCGCCGACAGATACTCGCGCGGCAGCCCCCACTCGTTCAAAGGGGGCTCGCGGTCGGCGCGGTAGCCGCAGTTCGCGCAATCGTCGCCCATCATGACCGCTTGACACGCGGGACATACCGCCTCGTCGGCTAACTCCAACGCCGGGTTTTCCTGTAGTTCCTGCTCGATGCGCTGCACGAGTTCCAGGGCGGTCATCTGTAAAATGGTGTTTGTCATCAGCAGCCGCACATCGGGGCGCTGGACTAACTTTTGCTCCTGTACTTGCTGGAGTAGCAACGTTCTTCCTCCTTCTGAAGCCTGACGACCCAGGTCGTGAGTCAAAAGAGTGAGAGCCTTGATTCCATTCTGGGATACCCGTCAGGACGACGCCTGCCTTACGGCGGGGCGTCGAGCGAGGGGACTTACGGATGACCTTCCCGGATCCGGGTCGGCGGCGGTCTCTGACCGTGCCGCCATAGCGCGCAAGGTTCATCAACCTCTGAACTCATCAACGCTTGGACTCTTGCTCTTGGCGTAACAGCGGCAGCCAATTCTGCTTGGAAATTGCATGTTTCTTCATGTAGTAACGGATGGAGCGCAGGCTCAAGCCCAACTTCGCGGCGGCGCGCGTCAGGTTGCCGTTGGTTTGTTCAAGGGCTTTGAGCAGCAGGCGTCGCTCGGTCGCGTTCACTGCTCGCTCGAAGATAGAATCCGTTACGTCAGGGCATTCGTTGTCGTCACTGGACCCATTGCCCTCGTTGCCCTCGAGCGAGGGGAAGAACCAATCGGCTGCCGCCGCAGGCAACGGGGCAGGATGGGGCGCTTGGAGCGTCGTCCTCCGCAGCGCAAGGTTCGGGGCAAGCAAATCGGTGTCAATGGTGTCGGCATGGCTGTCGGACAGCACGATGGCGCGCTCAATGGCGTTCTCCAACTCGCGCACGTTGCCAGGCCACGAGTGTTCGTAGAGCAGGTTCCAAGCGTCGGCGGAGAGGGTGGTAATGCGCTTGCCGTTCTGCGCGTTGTAACGTTGAATGAGGTAGTGGACGAGGTCGGGCAAGTCCTCGCGCCGCTCGCGCAGGGGCGGCAGCCAGATTTCAATCACGCGCAGACGGTAGTAAAGGTCCTCCCGAAAGGTATGGTTGGCGACGGCACGTTCGAGGTCCACGTTGGTGGCGGCGATGACGCGCACGTCCACTTTGATCGTCTTCGTCCCGCCGATACGCTCAAACTCTCGTTCTTGCAGCACCCGTAGCAGTTTGACCTGCAAGGCAGGGGAGAGATGTCCGATCTCGTCCAAAAACAAAGTCCCTTGATCGGCTAACTCAAAGCGTCCCTTCTTCTGGATGAGCGCGCCGGTGAACGCGCCCTTCTCGTGACCGAACAGTTCGCTTTCGAGGAGCGTATCAGGAATCGCCCCGCAGTTGATGGCGACGAAGGGGCGGTCTTTGCGGGGGCTGTTCTGGTGCAGGGCGCGGGCGATGAGTTCTTTGCCCGTGCCGCTTTCGCCCCGAATCAACACCGTCGCTTTGCTGTTGGCAGCGCGCGCGACGAGTTGAAAGACCTTCTGCATCTTCGGGGAGGAGCCAATGATATTCTCGTAGGGGGAGCGTCGTCCCACCTCCACGTTGGACGGGGCTTGCGCCGAGGGGCGCAGCGCGCCGTGGGCACTGCGACGGATGGCTTCTTGCACGGCGCTCGTGAGTTCCTTGATATCGTAGGGTTTTTCAATGTAGTGACACGCCCCCAATTTCGCTGCTTGAAACGCCGTCGTCGGGGTGGAGTGCGCTGTGAGGATGACCGCCTCCAGGTCGGGGCGGATTTGGCGGCAGGCGCGCAGCAGGCTTAACCCGTCCATGCCGGGCATCTTCAAGTCAGTGATCAGCACATTGACGGGCTGCGATTTGAGCAGCAGCAGCGCCGACTGCCCATTGGGCGCGGTGCGGACGCGGAACCCTTGTTCCTCAAAAATCGCTGCCGTCACGGAGAGATCGGAAGGGTTGTCGTCTACAATCAGCAAGGTGTCTTTGGGTGATGTCATAGTTACGTCGCCTCCACTCTAACGGGAGGGGATGCTTCCAGCGTCCCGCATACTTCCATCGCTTGGCTGAGAGTCGCCCGCGACGCCGCGGGATGGGGGGCCGTTTCGGCAGCGGGGAGCCATATGGTGAGTGAGGTGCCGACTCCCGGTTTGCTTTCTAAGGAAACGCCCCCGCCGTGGCTGCGCACGATTTTGTGCAGGATGGGCAGTCCTAAGCCCGTCCCGTTGGGTTTCGTGGTGTAGAAGGAGGCAAACACCTTGTCCGTCTCGTCTTGCGGGATACCCATGCCGCTGTCAATGAGGTGAATCTGCACTGTGCGCCCGTCTCCGCACTGGGTGGCGACGTGCAGATGTCCTCCCTGCGGCATGGCTTCGATGGCGTTGAGCAGCCCGTTCCGAATCGCCTGCTCCATCTGCTTGACATCTATGCTGACATAAGGCAAGTTGGACGCCAACGCTGTGGTGACCTCGATGTGGTGCTGGGTGAAGACGTGCCCCATGAAGTGCAGGAGGTGGCGCAGCAGGGCGTTGATGTCGTAATGCACCTTGTCTAATTGCAGGGGGCGCGCAAATTCCAGCAAGGTCGTCGTGAGACTCGACAGGTGGTCGACCTCGTCAATAATAATGTTGAGGAACTTGTAAATCGAGGCGTGGTCGCTGTATTTGGCGCGCAGGAACTGCGCCGCCGCTTTGATGGAGTTGAGCGGATTGCGCAGTTCATGCGCGAGAACGCCTACGATTTCGTTGCCGTCATATTCCTGCGCGGTGTCACGGCTTGGCTGGGGAGCAGCAGGATGAACGCGCTCCAGCACGGATTCCGCGAACTGCGTGAGAACGGTCAGCAGGGATAGGATGTGCTCACCCTCCTGCCGCCGTTTGGTCCGCGCAGGCAGCGCTAAGACCGCCCACAGATGCTGACGGCACCGCAGGGGAAAATACCATAGCCTTGAGGAGCCCAGTTGCTCCGAGCAGATCCGATAAAGAGAAGAAGTCTGGCGGAGATTGGCATCAATCTCCGGCGAAGCCGTCGCCGATACGTACTCCAGCCACGCGCGGTCGGCGCAGGACATCGCCTGACTGACCGACTGAAAGCGCAGGGGCGGTGAAGCGTCGCCCGCCAGATGACGCGCCGCCGTCAAACAGAGGATATCGGACCCCGTCTGGGGAATCAGAAAGACAACCTGTTCAAACGCTAAGTCGTTAACCAGGTATTTCGCCAGAACAGTCGCTAACTCATCTGCATCCCGGGCTGAGTTGAGCGCATTACAAACATTGCGCAACTCGTCCAACGAGCCACGCCGAGTTGACCTACCCATGTTGCTCTCCTTTCTCAGTGGTGAAAGCACGCCATGGCACGGTAAAACCCGCCGGGCTTCATCCCGATCGTCCCGACCCCCACAGAAGTCATCAGAGTCTTAACCGTCTTTTATGCCTGATGCTCATATACCATAAACTCCTTCTCCTCTCGTGGTGTGGTGGACAACTTTCTATGCAGATGCTGCGACACTTTACCGTCAATGAGAGCCAAGAGCAAATCAGTTACCTCCAAACTTGTTGAGCGATGCACCAGCAAGGTTTGACACGGGACATGCACCAATCGCTTTCTGCCGCCTTCCTGTCATTGGTACACGTCCCTCAGTTTAGTATAGCATCAGGAAGCAACGTGCAACAGCCCACAAGCAAAAAAAGTTTACCCGAACTGACAAATTTTGTAACATGCATGTGACGTTTTTAGTTGCGTATCGGGTATAACCTTTCTGCGATCTATATACTCAAGCGATATGGGACCCCATAGCCGTGTGGCACAGGTTTTGCGATAGACTTTGACCGCATTACGCGTTGTGGCTGAATTACGGCACGGTGTATCACACCTCCCAACGCATCGGAGTGAAGGAGATTTCTGTGTTATCCGACAGGCACGGGCACTTGCAGCCTGTAACGGAAGGGCTACTGCATTGCTCCGGGCAGGAGCGCGTGGTGGTCAACGCCCTGACGTTCGATGTGGAAGACTGGTATCAGCCGTCCAATCTCGACCCGATGATTGGCTATCATCGGTGGGACGATTGCGAGAGCCGCTTGGCGCCGAGCGTGGACCGCATCCTTTCCATTCTGCGTGAACACCATGTGAAGGCAACGTTTTTCGTATTGGGTTGGAACGCGGAGCGGTTTCCGGAGGTGGTTCATAAGATCCAGCAGGACGGTCACGAAATCGGGACACACGGCTACCGTCATGCTCTCGTTTACGATCAAACCCCCAGCGAGTTCGCCCGCGACATGGAGCGGGCGATCGCAGTGCTGGAGCGGTTGACAGGACAGGCGCCCGCCGGTCATCGCGCTGCGTCGTTCTCCATCACCGAGCGTTCCTGGTGGGCGCTCGGGGTTCTCCAGGAGTTGGGCATTCGATATGATTCCAGCATCTTCCCGATTCGCCACCATCGCTACGGGATGCCCCACAGCGAACGACTGCCGCATACGATTGCGGTGAACGGCGGATACATCCACGAGTTCCCCATCTCGACGGTGCGGGTGGGGAGGAAGAACGTGCCGTTTTCGGGCGGCGGTTATTTCCGTCTGCTCCCTTACGTTTGCATTGCGGCGGGTATCCGCTGGCTCAACCGTCGTCAGCAACCTGCTATTGTCTATCTGCATCCGTGGGAGTTTGACCCGCACCAGCCGCGCCTGCCGATGTCGCGGCTGCGGGCGTGGCGATGCTACGGCGGACTGCATCATACGGAGAAAAAACTGCGCGCCTTGCTGCGGCGGTTCCGTTTTGCTCCTGCCTACGATGTGTTGATGCATTACCTGGGTCAATCGTCCTCCCAGTCCCGTTCCGTGCTGGCGGGAGCAGGGGGCTTGATAGAGTCGGAGGTGAATCCCCATGACGTTTAAGCAAGTTATGTTTGTTGGTTTCGTTTCTCTGAGCCTCGCCATCAGCAGCGGGATAGGGGCTGGGCAGGTTCCTGACAAGGTGGAACTGCGCGTCGGTGGAAGCCAGAAGGTGGAGGTAGTAGGCTTGATACGCTTTACGGTGGACGACGCTAAAGTCATCAAAGTCACCAAGTTATCTCCCACCACCCTCCAAATCACGGCGCGCAAAGACGGCGCCACTTATCTGCGAGTGGTGACGGCGAAAGGGACGCGTCCGATTTTGTGCCTCGTGAGTGCCGCCAAAGACGCGGGGAGCGCGGACGACGCAGCGGAGAAAAAACCCGCTGCCTCGTCGGGGGACAACGGCACAAAAGAGGAGAAAACACCCCCCCAGACGGATAGCGACGCGCGCGCGGATAAAGCCCCCGCGGAGGAGGAGGACTTTCTCCAGCCAGGGGACGTCATCGCTGTGAACGTGCTGGGTGAAGAGAGCTTGAGCAAAACGTATCAGGTCAGCGAACAGGGGTTCATCACGATGCCGCTGCTGGACAAAGTGCGGGCGGCGGGGCTTACCCCGACGCAGTTAAAACAGAAGTTGACCAAGGACCTGGCGAAGTTCCTTGTCGACCCTGAGGTCAAGGTCACCCTGGAACAGCGCCCGGAAAGAGCCATTGGGACGGTCTCCATCTTCGGGCAGGTCGAAAAGCAGGGGGTTTATCCCATCAAACGCGGCGAGCAGCGCAAGGTGTTGGAGTGGCTGCTGCAAGCGGGCATCAAAAGCAGCGGCGATTTGAGCCGCGTGCAACTCACCCGCGAGTCCGCCGGCAAAGAGCCCCGCACGCTGAACATTGACCAGTTGCTCAAAGAGGGGCGACCTGATGATAACATCGTTGTCCTGCCCGGCGATGTCCTTTTTGTCCCCGAACTGCAAAAGGTGACGGTCACGGGAGCGGTGGAACGCCCCGGCATGGTGCAAATCCCCAGCGGCACGCAACTGTATGAAGTCATTACCCAAGCGGGCGGTTTCCTCCCCTCCGCTGACTGGCGGCGCGTGGAGATTACTCGCGCTAACGGTCCGAAGATTACAGTCAACGTGCAGAACGCTATCAAGTATGGCGACCCTGCCGGCAACCCGGTCATCCAACCCGGAGATGCGATTTTCGTTCCCTCGCTCAGACCCATCGAGGTCCGAGGAACCGTGCAAAAACCGGGGAAGGTTTACACCCCAGAGGACCGGGTCAACATCTTGGCGGTGCTGGACCACGTGGGAGGGCCTGCCCCCAACACCGACCTGACCAAGGTGCAGATTTTCCGTGAAAGCGAGCCGCCCCTTATCGTTGATTTGGGGGCGATGCTCAAAGGTGAAAAGCCCAGCATAGACGTTCAGCCCGGCGACGTTCTGTTTTTCCCCATCGGCGCGGTGGTGGACGTCACGGGCGGACAGGGCGGTGCGCTCGCGGTGACGGTTTACGGTCAGGTGCGGCAGCGCGGCGTCATCAAACTCACCGGAGACACTCCGCTGTTGAACTTGCTGCAAGACGTGGGGGCGGTGGACAACGAGAACGCCGATTTAGAGCGGGTGGAGGTCGCCTTCAAAGACGGCACCAAGCGCACGGTCAACGTGGACAAACTCCTGCGCGAAGCCGCGGACGAGGAGAACGTCATTCTCAGGGGCGGCGAGCGCATCTACGTCCCGAAACTCTCGATGTTGAAAAACTCCATCTACGTCACGGGTGGAGTGACGCGCCCGGGCATCTACAAGTATGAAAAGGACATGACGATGTTTCAAGGCATCCTCATGGCGGGCGGTGCAGCGCGCTACAGCAAAAAGGACGTCAGCATTATGCGCATGAACCCGGAGACGAAAAAGGTCGAGCAGTTGACGTTCGACTTCCAGAAGATTAAGAAAGGCGAAGCCGAAGACCCTAAACTCCAACCGGGGGATGTGGTATATGTCGGCGAAGGCAGACCGCCCTTCGACTGGGGGCGCGCCTTGGGGATGGCTGGACAGGCGGCGATGATTTTCTGGTGGATGGGAGCGACGCGCTAAGGTCCATCCGTCGCGGAACCTGCGGCGTGACGGGCTACCGTTTGCGTAGAGAAGGAGGCATCTGATGGAGTTCTGGAAATACTATCGCATTCTCAAGCGGCGGCTGGGGCTGTTCGCGGGCGTGGCGGTCATCGTGTTTACTGTGGTCGCTATCTCCCGCTCGCTGCAAGGGGGCGGCGTCAATTATACGGCGGTGCTGCGCATCTTCACCACGCCGCCCGCCGGGATCCAGCAAGAATTTCTGCCCGACTCGGCATCCAACAATTTAGGCACCTTGCTGACCTTAGCCTCCAGCCAGCCTGTGCTGCAAGCCGTCATCCGGAAATTGGAACTGAAAACGACGGTGCAGGAGTTAGAACGGCAAGTTAGCATCACGCAGGAAGGCGGCACCGGCATCCTCAACGTGCGGGTCACCGCCACCGACCAGCGAGAGGCCAAAGTGCTGGCTCAGACCCTGGGCGAAGAGTTCCTCGCTTACATTGATGAACTCAACAAGCAGGAGGTCAAGACGACACGCACTTTCATCGAGGAGCAGTTCGACCAGGCGAAGAAGGACTTGCTGGACGTTCGGCGCCGGCTATATGAATATCAGACCGGCCCGATGCACATCATGGCAGCGGGGGGCGGGGGAGTGAGTGTGAACGTTGCCTCCCCCGTTCCCGTCTACGGCACTGGCAGAGGTCCTATTCCTCCCGGCATCCTCAATTGGAATGACCTCTCGTCGGAAAAGTCCAATCTCACGCGCCAACTGAACCGCCGCATTAGCGAGGTCACCCAGCAAAAGCACGCCCTCGAGCAGCGGCTTGCCAGCGTCAAGGCGCAGTTAGCCGATTTAGGCAGCCAGTTGGCGAAGACACCCAAGACCATCCCCGTTCAGGTCATTCAGAAGGTGCGACCGGAGATCGAGGCTTTGCGGCGTCAGCGCGATAACCAGCGGATGGAACTGGCGCAACTGCAGGTCACCAAAACCGAAGAGCACCCGGATGTCAAACGAGCAAAGGCTTACTTGGAGAAGTTGGAGAAAAGACTGAAGGAAGAGGAGTCCAAACCCGGCATGGAGGTCGCGCAGACCATCGAAGGACCTAACCAGACCTATGAACTCCTCGTCCAAAAAGTTACGGATTTGCAAGCCCAGCAGAAGTCGTTGGTCGCTGAAATCAACAAAGTCACTGCCCATCTCAAAGAACTCCTCAAGTTCCAGCCGCGCGCGCCGATTGAGGAGATTAAACTCAACAGCCTGCTGCTGGAAGCCCACGCCCGTGAGCAGACCTACCTGAGTCTGGCACGGCAGGTGGACGATATCCGCGTGCAGGAGAAAATGCAAAACAAGTTGGGCACCCTGACGCTCATGGGCGCGCCGCTGGTGTATGGTGGCCCCTTGCAATCGGTGATTAAGAACCTGGTTTTGGCGCTGATGATGGCGCTGGGTGCCGCGTTGGCTACGGTCATCGCCCTCGACTACCTCGACAACCGCGTGAAAACCCCTCAGGACGTGGAGACGTTGTTGCAACTCCCCATTCTGGGGATTATTCCTGCCAGCGAGACCTACCCAGCGTCGTGGCGTCGGAGTCAGGGATGGTCGGTGCAGGTGGCGGAGTGGCGCGACCGCATTATGCGGGGGCTGCCTGGAGGGCGTGACGACCGTGAGTAGGACATTGAGCAAGGTCGCCCGTCGCGCTGTAATGGATTCCTCTACGACGGTGTCGCGGGCTACTTCAGAAAGGTGACTCATGAATAGCAACGGGCATTACTTAGTGAGCAATCTCTCGCCTCAATCCCCCTATACTGAGGCGTATCGCATCGCGCGAACGAACCTGTTAGCATACCCCGCCTCTTTGCGCACGATCATGGTAACCAGCGCGCGCAGCGGGCAGGGCAAGAGCACCGTCGCGACCAATCTGGGCATCGTGACGGCGCAGATGGGACGGCGCGTCATCGTCGTCGAAGGCGACATGCGCCGCCCGGTGCTGCATCGCTTCTTCGCCTTGAAAAGCCAGCCGGGGTTAGCCGAGGTGCTCAAGGGCGAAGCGACTCTGTCCGAAGCCCTTCAGCCCACAAGTATCGAAAACCTCTTTTTCTTGGCTAGCGGCACGCCGCCCTCGCATCCTGCAGAGTTGCTGGGGTCGCGGGCGATGCGCGATTTGCTGGATAACTTGCGGGCACAGGCGGACATGATTTTCATTGACACCCCGCCCGTCTCTGCCTTCTCCGACCCGCTCATCCTGTCGCGCCAGGTAGACGCGGTCATCTTAGCCTACCGCGCCCGACAGGTGCCACGCGAAGTCGACGTGCGCGCCCGCGCCCAATTGGAGGCAATGCAGGCGAACGTGTTGGGGATTATCCTTACCAACGTCGAGCCAGATGTGTGCGATAGTTACTATTATCACTATACCTATTACGAGAGTAAGAGATCCTACGAGAAGTTGCAAAGCCTCGACGCTAACGGAGAGCACGCTACGGGTGCCTTGTCTGCTCCCCTCGAGTTAGAAGTGACGCCGGTGGGGAAAGACGAGCAGTCCGCGCAGGACGAACGCGTCGCCACCGCTGTCGCCCCCTCCCCGTCGGAGGCGCCTGCAGGTGAAGCGGTCGCCCCCGAAACGGCGGCGACACATACCCCTGTTGCCCCAGAGTTCGCGGAGTCTGAGCCGGTCGCTGTAACCGATGAAGTCGTGCCCGAATCAGCAGAGGATACAGCCGTTCCATCGGACGGCGCCGAAATGTCAACGGAGGTCCCAACGTTCTCAGAGAGCGTCTCAGATGAAAAAGAACAGCAATCTTTGGCGCTCCGCCGACTACGCCTCTCGTTGATGTTCATCGTCGTTGTGGCATTACTTGGTGTGGTCGTTTACTTCCTTCTGTCCCAGTTGTAAGGGACCGTCCAGGCCCCTGAGGGTTCCCATGCCGTATGAAAGAGGGGAATAGCCAAATGAAATCGCAAACGTCCCACCCCGTCGGGACCGCTTCTGTGAGCCCTTCTGTCGTTCCCTCTACCGAGATCTCACCAAGCGACAACCCCGCCAAGGGTGTATCCCAACGAGGTGGGGTGAGGAGGGGACACCCCCCCAAGCGAGTGCTCATTATCGGTGCGGGCAAAACCGGTCATAGCATCGCCCTCTCGATGATGCAACAGAAGTCCGGGGAATATGAGGTCATCGGCTTCCTCGAAGACGAGCCGGAGCGACAGGGACTGCCCGGCGTGCCAATTCTGGGCACCACCAACGACATCGCTACCGTTCTCAAAGACTACGAGGTAGACGAAGTGGTCGTCGCCTACGTGCCAACGTGGTATCAGACCCTGCTGGAGAACGTCCTCGGAGAAAATGGGGGCAAGCAGCCAGAGGTCAAAGTCGTCCCGCGCCTCTACGAGACGATGATTAGCAAGGTGCGCTTCACGCAGGTGGACGAAATTCCGCTCCTCAGCCTCAACGGGAGACGCATCACACCCTTCATGGAGCGCGTGCGACGCCTCAACGACGTGGTCATTGCCGTCGTGATGTTAGTATTGCTTTCGCCCATCTTGTTGCTGACTGCCATCCTCATCAAATTGACTTCGCGCGGTCCGGTCATCTACAAGCAGGAGCGCGTGGGACTGCATGGCAAACGGTTCATGATCTATAAGTTCCGCACCATGCGACAGGACGCTGAAAAGCACACCGGTCCCGTGCTGTCCCCGCCCAACGATGACCGCACGACGATTCTGGGGCGCATC
>JANWYM010000129.1 GCA_025055355.1 Abditibacteriales bacterium | reverse complement strand
GGCAGCGAGGAGATGGCGTTGCGGGCTTCGTCGGCATCGGCGACCTTCTTGTCGTTGACGCTGACAATCACATCCTCCACCCGCATGCCCGCTTTCTCCGCAGGGCTGTTCGGCGTGACTTGCTGCACCAACGCGCCGTTCTCCACGCCGTAGAATTTCTTCAGGGTGTCATCCATCGTCTGAATGTAGACGCCGAGGTAACCGCGCTCAACCTTGCCGTGTTCAATCAGGCTCTTCATGATTTTCTTGGCGGTGTTGATGGGGATGGCGAAGCCGATGCCGATGGATACGCCCGTCGGGGAGGCGATGGCGGTGTTGATGCCAATGACCTCACCGCGCACGTTGACCAAAGGCCCGCCGCTGTTGCCTCGGTTAATCGCGGCATCGGTCTGAATCAGGTCGCGGTAGTCGCTGTCCTCATCCCCTAAGTCGCGCAGTTTCCGCCCGGTCGCGCTGATGACACCGACGGTCATGGTCGCATCAAACTCGCCCAACTGGTTGCCGATGGCAATCGCCCACTGCCCGACCTTCACCTTGTCCGAGTCACCCAACGTCGCCGCCGCAAGCGGTTGCTTGGCGTCCACCTTCAACACCGCCAGGTCGGTGCGCGGGTCGGTGCCGACGATGGTGGCTTTTAACTCCGTGCGCTTCTCGTCGCTCAACATTACCGTCACTTTGTCGGCGCCTTCGATGACGTGATTGTTGGTCAGGATATACCCCTGCGGGTCCACGATAACGCCCGACCCCGCTCCCCGCTGACGGAACGTCTGCGGTCCGCGGCGGAACGGACGAAACGGCTCGCCGAAGAAGCGACGGAAGAAGGGGTCATCCCAGAACGGGTCAAACTCCTGCCCGGTGGAAACGTTGAGCCTCTTTTCCACTATGATGCTCACCACCGCCGGGCGCACCGTTTGCGCGATGTGACTAAAAGCCTCCTCCAAATCGGTCAGCACCTTCACCGGCGTCTGGCGGGCGTTGAGTGTCTGCGCCACCGCCTCCGAGCGTCGCCCGCGCGGTGCCTTGCGGAGCGCTCCGATGCTCACCAGAATCACGGTCAGTGCCAGCAGGCACACAATCCCAATCTTAGACCACTTCTGAAACATACGCGAAACCTCCCTCCAAAATCGTTATCGTCCTCATCGTCGTCGTTTGTGAGGTTCGAGAATGAAGACGACGGGGAGGACGATTTTCATCCGGTGTGGTGTCCCCTTGGGGACATGGATGATGGCCCTGACAATAACATACCCGCGAGGCTCGGCGGGAGCCTCGCCCTCCCAAGGGGACTCCTTGCCTATATAAAAGACCGATGGGAGATATTAGCAGGTTCCCTTCAAGTTCTCCTTCCTCTCTGCCCTTCTCTCTTCGTCCAAACTTCTTCACGTCATTGGGCGCGGACGTTGAATTGCTGCCTCGATGTCGCGTGCGTTTGACGCCTTTGCATGAAACGCGTATAATCATCGGTCGAAGGAGGATGGCATGGCAACAGACATCAGCAGGCTGACAGCGCGGTTCATCAGCCCAGGTATCGAAATTATCAACCCGCACATCGAACGCGGTTTTATTCGACACGTACTGTTTGACTTTGACGGCACGCTGTCGCTCATCCGCGAGGGGTGGCAGCAGGTGATGGTTCCGATGATGGTGGAGATCCTCCGGCAAACGCCGCAGGCGGAATCGGAGGAGGAGATTCATCACGTCGTCACGGAGTTCGTCGAGCGGTTGACGGGGAAGCAGACGATTTACCAGATGATTCAGTTGTGTGAGGAGATCCGCAAGCGGGGCGGGGAACCTCTATCACCTGTTGACTACAAGCATATATACCACGAACGCCTGTGGCAGCGGATTGAACACCGCGTCGCGGGGTTGAAAAGCGGCAAGATCCCGCGCGAGGACCTGCTGGTGCCGGGCAGCCTGGAGTTGTTGAATGCCTTGAAGCAACGGGGCTGCACGTTGTATCTGGCGAGCGGCACGGATAAGCATTACGTGATAGACGAGGCGCGGGCGTTGGGCATTGCCGATTACTTCGGCGAGCATATCTACGGCGCGGTGGACGAATACTGGACGTTTTCTAAACAGATGATTATTGAGAAAATCATCAAGGACCACCACCTGCGCGGACGGGAGTTCGCCGCGTTTGGCGACGGATACGTGGAGATTGAAAACACTAAAGCGGTGGGTGGCATCGCCGTCGGCGTGGCATCGGATGAGGTGCGGCGGTGCGGCATCAACGCGTGGAAACGCAACCGTCTCATCGGGGCGGGGGC
This sequence comes from Abditibacteriales bacterium, assembly GCA_025055355.1. Classification (GTDB taxonomy): domain Bacteria; phylum Armatimonadota; class Abditibacteriia; order Abditibacteriales; family JANWYM01; genus JANWYM01. The sequence goes on along the minus strand of JANWYM010000129.1, from coordinate 6,972 downwards.
GGACGTCATCATCGGAGATTTTCGGGAGTGGGAGAGGTTGCTGGAATACCTTTTTCTTGTCAAGGCATGTTAAACGAATGAAGGCATGAGGAGTGTTACGTTTTTGACGGCTGCAAAGTAGGGGCGACCCTCTGTGGTAGCCCGATAGGGGGCTGGCAGAGACGCCCCGCCCCTACTTGTCAATCCGTTCCGATAGAAACTCCCCATTCATTCCTTTATCGTGCGTTGACGATGTGCACGCAAAGCCTTGCGTTACGAGACTTTTGACAGAAGCCGCCTGCGGCTCAAGCCACTGGCGGAACGGGTTCACGATTTGAGCCTCAGTTCTTTTCTGACGTTGGATGCGCCGCTGCCGACGTTTGAGCATCCGCACTTGCCGCGCATTGCCCAGCGCATTGTAGCGGCGCGGCAGCGCGGCAGCGCGGTGATACTGGTGATGGGCGCGCATCTGATTCGTGCAGGGGTGTCACGGTTCATCATTGACTTGATGGAGCGAGGCGTCCTCACGCACGTCGCCATGAACGGCGCGGGAGCGATTCACGACTTTGAACTCGCCCTCATCGGGGCGACGACGGAAAGCGTGGCGCGTTACATCCTTAGCGGCGAGTTCGGGCTGTGGCAGGAAACAGGGCTCATCAACGAAGCCATCAAAGCCGGCGCACAAGACGGGTTGGGCATGGGCGAAAGCGTCGGGCGAGCGATCGCGCAGGGCGATTTTCCTCACCGTGACATCAGCATCTTCCAAGCGGGCTATCGCCTGCGGGTGCCTGTCACCTGTCATATCGGCGTCGGTTACGACATCATTCATGAGCACCCCAACTGCGACGGCGCGGCGCTGGGGGCGACCTCCTACACGGACTTTCTCATCTTCGCCCAGTCGGTCACCAATCTGGAAGGCGGCGTGCTGCTCAACTTCGGCTCTGCTATTATGGGACCGGAGGTTTTCCTCAAAGCGTTGGCTATGGCGCGCAACGTCGCCCACCAGCAAGGCAAGCGCATCGCGCATTTCACGACGGCGGTGTTCGACCTCGTGCCGCTGGATGAGGACTACCATCGCGAAGCGCCCAAGACTGATCCTCGATATTACTTCCGCCCCTGGAAGACGCTGCTCGTGCGCACGGTGGCGGAAGGCGGGGAGAGTTTTTACGTGCAGGGCGAGCATCGGCGAACGTTTCCGAATTTGTGGCGGTTGATTGTGGACTCGTAACGATCCTCCTCGTCCTCGTCGTCGGTCGTTTCTCAAAGCGAAGCGGTGTCAACGTCCGAGAACGAGGACGACGACGAGGACGATTTGCCTCATGGACAAATACCGACTCCAATCCATTCTTCAGGGCTTCCCCGACGTACGACTGGTCGTCATCGGGGATTTCTTTCTGGACAAGTATCTCATCATTGACCGCCGCCTCAGCGAGACGTCGCTGGAGACGGGATTGGAAGCCTATCAAGTCGTGGCAAAACGCTGCAGCCCCGGCGCGGCGGGCACAGTGACGAACAACCTGCGGGCATTGCGCGTGGGCACAGTTTACGCCTTGGGCGTGATCGGCGACGATGGCGAAGGTTACGACCTGAAAAAAGGGCTGCAGGCGACGGGCGTGAACACCGATTATCTCATCGAGACTCCTGACCGCTTCACGCCGACTTACACCAAGCCGATGGTTTTAGAGAACGGCAAGGAGCGTGAGATGGAACGACAAGACATCAAAAACCGCACGCCCTTGCCTGCCACCCTCGAGAAGGAAATCATCGAGCGACTGCGGTCTCTGCTGCCGCACGTCCACGGCGTCATCGTCGCCGACCAGGTGCCGGAGCGCAACTGCGGCGTCATCACCGACCGCGTGCGGGAAGAACTCGCCGCGCTGGGGGCGCAGCATCCCGACACAATCATCTTCGCCGACTCGCGAGTGCGCATCGGGGAGTTCCGCAGCGTTATCATCAAGCCCAACCGCCACGAAGCGGTCAGAGCCATTGACCCGGAGTTTGAAGGGGAGGTCAGCCTCGAACTGGCTGCAGAATGTGGTCGGCAACTTCAGGCGCGCACGGGCCAACCTGTGTTCCTGACGATGAGCGAAGAGGGTATCCTCGTGGTGAGCCAAGACGGCTGCGAGCATGTCCCCAGCGTTCCCGTTACAGGCGAGATTGACATCGTGGGCGCGGGCGACAGCGTGACGGCGGGCATCGTGTCATCGCTGTGCGTCGGGGCAAGTCTCCGCGAAGCCGCCCTCATCGGCAACCTCGTCGCCTCCATCACGATTCAACAGATCGGCACGACGGGGACGGCTTCGCCAGAGCAGGTGATGGCGCGGTTTGAGGAGAGGGCGTAAACACCCCTTGCCCCGTCGTTGAGAACGAGGATCTGAGGTTGGCGCCGACGGGTTAGGGTGCTGACCGCTGTATCCCTGTATCCTTGCCTCCCTCGCTTGGTGACACCAGTCAGCCGGTCAACGCCTCACGCGCCACCCGCACTTTGCCCCTGATGCGGCAGGATACCAGTCGCTATCTCTCAGTTACCCCTGCCTCCACGTATAACTCAGGTCATTCAGATACACCTGTTGCCCGTTGCCGTCGACCCACGTCGTCACCAACCCGAAGCGGTTGAAGCGCGCGCCCACCGCCTTATGTCCCTCGCGCAAATCCAGACTGACGGACTTGCCATCCAGCGTGACGGTGATGCGCCCGCTGCCGACGGGAGAGTATTCCAGCGTCCAGTCGTGGGGCTGTCCGTTCGGATAGATATAAGGGGGATTTTTATTAACGGCGCGATCTCGCCCGTTCCCGTTGACGCGGTAGAGCGGATAGAAAAGAAACCCTTCACGGCTGGGTCCTTCGATGGCGACACCTAAAAAGTTCATGGGAATGCCCGACTCCTGCGATGGATTGACGGTCATGCTCTCGGTGGCATGAAAGAAGCCAATCAGCACCGTGCTGTCCGTCACCCCGCGCCGCAGGACGACTTTGCCCGATGCCCTCAACGGACGTTCCAGCGTGAGGGTGTCCAGGCGGTCACCGTAGTATGCCATGCGGTCGGGGTATCGGCAATCACCCCGAAAAATCAGCCCCCCGATTTCGCCCGCCGCTTTGCCTCCGGCGTAGTGCGTGTGGCTGTAACCGAAGTCGAAGCGGGGGCGCACGTCGGAGGTCGTGTAGGTGCGGTGGTTGTGATACCCTTCCCACTGCGGGTCTTTGTCGAAATGTTCCGTCTCACCGTTGACGGTCACGTCGTCGAGGTAGAGGCTCCCTCCTTGGTCGGCATGTTTCATCACGTTGAGCAACCCGAAGCGATTGAACGTCGCGCCGTCCGCCTTGTGGCCGGGGTCGAGGTTTTGCGTAATGGTCTCGCCGTCCAGCGTCAGCGTGATACTTCCCCCGCCGTGGTTGCCCTGCGGGTCATACTTCAGAGACCACCGGTGCACAACATCGCCGCTGGGGATTCCTTTGATGGATTTCTTCCCCGTCGCGGGGTCGACCGTGCTGAAGTAGTTCCCGCCTGCCCGCCACTTGGCGGTCGCGTATTCGAGGTGCGCATGAAACACCTCGCCGCGTCCGTTCACGCGGAAGGCAATGGTGTTGGGGGTGCGCCACTCGTTGAGCGTGTTAGCGTTGAAGAAGCCGATGAGCGTGTTGCCCGCTCCGTCATCGAGATTGCCCCCCACCGCGACGACCAGCGTCCCCGATGCGGTCAGGACATCGTTGAACGTTTTGGTCGGAATCCTTTTGGCGTAGTAAGCCGGCTCAGCGGCGGGCGTGACGAAACCGCCGATCTCCCCGACGCCTCCCCCCGCGCGTGCCGTGCGGCTATAACCGAAATCCTGCCGAATCGTGCGCGGCGCGGGATTGACGCGACGGTTGTTGTGCCCCTCCCAGCCGGGGTCGCGGTCAAAGGAAGCCACGCGCTGCGCGGTCGCGTCCAGCCCGCCTTGCCCCCCTGCCGCGCCCGCGAGGAGTAGGAGGGGGAGAATTGTCAACTTCCGATACCCCTGATTGTGCATGCCGCGCCTCCGTTGTTACCCTCTTTTGCGTTTCGCGCTTCTCCTCCTCTCCGCTGCAGGAAAACGTCCCCCTGTCATGGCGAGCGCAGCGAAGCCATCCCCTCTAATGCAGCCATCTCCTCCGTAGGGGATTGCTTTCCTCCGCTCGCCATGACATGCTGACTGCGGAGGAGATTGCCTTGCTCCGCCCGCCATGACAGGCGTTGTCGCAGGAGAGGGTGAAACGCAAAAGTTCAGCTTGTTCATCTATCTTAACCAACCTCCTCCACCCTCACCTCCCGTCCCAGTCTCGCCGAGCGATACGCTGCGTCAATGATTTGCATGACCTTGAGTCCATCCTCGCCGGGCGTTTTAGGCGAGGTGCCGTAGAGACAAGCGTGCACGAAGTCCAGGATGAGTTCGTTGCCGGAGTCCCGCCGGTGGGGGATTTGAGGGGTGATGTCCACCTGCATCCCATGTTGCTCGGTGTAGACGGTGAAGGGGTCGGTCTTCAATCCGCCCTTTGTGCCGAACAAGCGGAAGCCATCACCGCCGTCCATGTTGGATGCCCAGGCGGACTCGAACACCGCCGTCGCACCGCTTACGAAGCGGACGAAGACCGTGGCGTGTTCCTCCACATCATACACCACGCTGGCATCGGGTTGCTGCCCGACGCCGCGAAACGTCATCGCGCTGACGGCGATGGGCTGCGGGCTGCCCAGCAGGTAGAGGAGGACGTCAATGTTGTAGCAGCCGATGTCCGCCAGCGTGCCGCCGCCTGCTTTCGTGCTGTCCAAAAACCATTTGGACTCAATGAGGATGTCCAAGCCTGGGCGCCCGCGACGGCGCAGGCTGCTGACGCGAGCGTAGTAAATGTCGCCCAGCGCGCCCGAGACAACGAACTGCCGCGCCGCTTCTATGACCGGCGAAAAGCGCGCTCGCGCATGGCAGATGCCCAACTTGACGTTCGCCCGCTGGCACGCCTCCACCATGTCCCGCGCTTCGGCGGCGCTCATGCACATCGGTTTCTCCACCAGAACGTGTTTGCCCGCCTGCGCCGCTGCCACCGTCGGCGCGTGGTGCGCGAACGGTGGCGTGCAGATGCTCACGGCGTCCACGTCCAACTGGAGTAAATCGCGGTAGTCCGTGAAAGCCCGCGGCACGTGATATTCCTCCGCCACAGCCCGCAGTGCTGCCTCATTCACGTCCGCAATGGCGACCACCTCTGCCTGCTCGCAAGCGGCGAAACTCTTGAGGTGCGACCTGCCGATGTGACCGACGCCAATGATGCCCACTTTCAGTTGGTGGCTCATAGTGCCCTCCCTTGTTGATTGTTTTACCATCCTATCGCATACGCCACTCTCGCGCGCGGCGACGCCGCACCTTCGCGGACGCCGTGCGGGTTGATGCGGATAGCCAGCACGCGCCCGTTGCTCCAATCCCCGGCGACCTGGACTTCGTGCCCGCGCCTTTCCAGTTCTTTGCGGACCTGTTCGGGAATTCGCCCTTCGACGACCACACGCCCCGGCTGCGCCGAACGCGGGTAGAACGAGGACGGGAAGTGCGTCGTGTGAACCGTCGGCGCGTCAATCGCTTCCTGCAGGTCCATCCCGAACTCGACTACGTTCAGGAAGAATTGCAGCGTCCATTGGTCCTGCTGGTCGCCACCGGGCGTGCCGAAGACCATGGCGGGCTGACCGTTTTTAGTGACGAGGGAAGGGGTGAGCGTCGTGCGCGGGCGCTTGCCAGGCTGCAGGGCGTTGGGGCGTTTTGGGTTGAGATAGAACATCTGCCCGCGCGTGCCCAAACAGAAGCCGAGACCGGGAATGACCGGCGAGGATTGAACCCATCCGCCGCTGGGGGTGGCAGCGACCATGTTGCCCCACTGGTCAATTGCGTCGCAGTGGGTCGTATCGTTCGCGTGCAGGCGAGCATAGCGGTTGTCCTCCTCGACGTCCGCCACCGTGTGAATATGCACCAACGCATCGTCCCGCACCCCGCCCGGTCGCAACACCCGTGATGCCTCCGCGCTGATCAGGTTGCGCCGTGCGTCATTGTAATCTTTCGACAGGAGAACATCCAGCGGCACGTCATCGAAGTCGGGGTCACCGTAATACGCCTCGCGGTCGGCGAACGCTAACTTAGCGCACTCAATCCAGGTGTGCAGATATTCCGCCGAGTTGTGTCCCATCGCCGCCAAATCGAACCCTTCCAACAGCGCCAACTGTTGCAGGAACACCGGACCCTGACACCACGGCGGGCATTTGTAAACGTCGTAGCCGCGGTAGTGGAACGTCACTGGTTCTTCGACCTTCGCCTGCCATGTGGCTAAGTCTTCGTAGGTCATGAAGCCTTTGTTTGCCCTGCCTGTCGCATCCAGGACAGCGTTTTCGGAGACGAACGCGGCGATGCGCTCGGCGGTTTCACCGCGATAAAAATCGTCCCGCGCTGCTTCGATGCCGGCGATGCGCCCCTTGCCTCGGGCGCGTTCTTCGGCGGCGACCATGCGCTTGAGCACGTTTGCCCAGTCGGGATTGCGGACAAGTTCGCCGATGCCAATGGGTTGACCGTCGCGCAGGTAAATCTGCGCGGTGGCGGGATAGCGGTCCACGAACCGCCGGGCGCTGAGCAAGAGCGCGCTGTGCAGGTCGGGATACATCGGAAAGCCGTTTTCGGCGAGTTCAATCGCGGGCTGCAGCACCTGCGCGAAACGCATCGTGCCGAACCGCGCCAACGCCTCCGCCCACGTGCCGACGACAGCGGGCACCATCGCGGGTAGCAACCCATCGCCGGGGATGAGGTCAATGCCGCTGCGGTGAAACCACTCAATCGTCATCGCCTTGGGCGCGCAGCCCTGCCCACTGATGGCGAAGACCTTCCTCTCTTGCGCCGCGTAAATCAGCGTCGGCACCTCGCCGCCAATGCCGTTATTGTGCGGCTCCAGCAGGTTGAGGCAAAACACCATCGCCGCCGCTGCATCAATCGCGTTGCCGCCCTGCTCCAGGAT
>JANWYM010000128.1 GCA_025055355.1 Abditibacteriales bacterium | reverse complement strand
ATCCCTCCTGTCTGGACTGACGCAGCATCTCCATGATCCGCGCCTCATCGACGTGGGCTGCGGCACGGGAGCCAATCTGACCTTGCTGGAGCGGTTCGGGGACGTGATTGGGTTAGACGCGGCGCTGTTGGCGCTGTCTTTCTGCCAGCAGCGCCGACATCACCTTCTCGTGCAGGCCTCGGCAATGTCGCTGCCCTTCGCGGATGCTTCGGCGGACGTCATCACCGCCCTGGACGTGCTGGAACATCTGGAGGACGACGTCGGAGCGTTATGTGAACTGCATCGTGTCCTGCGCCCTGGCGGCTACCTGCTGGCGACCGTGCCTGCCTATCAGTGGTTGTGGAGCGAACATGACGAGGCGCTGCACCACAAGCGCCGCTACGGGGCGCGCGAGTTGCGCTGCAAGGTGGAAGCCGCAGGGCTGCAAATCATTAAATTGAGTTACGCCATCAGCGCGGTATTGCCCATCATCGCCGCTTTTCGTTTCGCGCAACGCTTGCGCCCGCGCACGGGCGCACCGAAAACCGCTCACATCCGTTTACCCCGTCCGCTCAATCAACTCCTCGTCGCTTATCTCAAGTGCGAAGCCTCCATCCTCCGCTTCGCCTGTTTGCCCTGCGGTGTTTCGTTGGTCTGCGTGGCGCAAAAAGCCCCCCTCCTCGCCGAAACCGTTCAAGCGCGGGACGTTCAACGCGTGCGCGACGTGTTGGCGGTTGAGTCTTAGACTGTGACGGCGACGCACGTTGTCGTGCGCATCACCCCTTCGAGCGATTGCACCTTGTCTGTGACCAACTTGCCGAGGTTGTTGAGGTTGTTCGATTCAAGGGTGACAATCGCGTCATGCGGTCCCGTCACCGCGTCCACGGCTGTCACCCCCGGAACGCCGCTCAATGCCTTCACGATGTTGCCCACCTTCCCCGGCGCCGCATCAATCAGAACGTATGCTTTGACTGCCATATCCCTGACCTCCTTACAATCGCTTTGGCTGTCACTTTAACACAAATCTGGCCGCAGGGCAAGAAGGCGAAAGTGACGCAATTGCCAATACGAATCTTCCCCCTCCCCGATGAAAACGCCCGTTATGGCTCCGCTCCACTCGCCCTGGCGTCAGGCGTCAGGGCGAAAAGCCCCGGTGCGTCGCTCCCATAACCTCCCTCCCCGCCTTGCCGGACCACCTCACGCCGGGAAAAATCTTGAAATCACTCTTGACAACTCCTCCTCGTCGGATGTAGAATGAGAGCGACTCGCGATGTTGACATTAAAGCAAAAGAACTGTTGACAGTAACGGTCGAAGAAACGTGAGGTGCCTTTATGGAAACGGTCAGTCTGGAAGTCAAAATCCCTGCCTCCCTCCTATTCACCGTCCAGAAGTCGCGCAAGGAAATCGAGCAAGACGTGCAAACGATGCTTGCCCTCCAACTGTTCCGCGACCGCCAGATCTCCGCAGGCGAAGCCGCAGAACTGGCAGGCATGAAGTTAGCCGACTTCATGGCGGCTGTGCGTCAGCAGAGCCCTTCCCTCGTCCAGATGCCTTCCCATCACGCCTCTGCTGTCAAGCGCACCGAGCGCAAACGCAAACCAGTCTCCACCAACGGACAGCGGAATCTGTTCACCGACACGAAATCCAACGGCGCCCTCTCCCCCTCAGCGCACGCCAAGCGATAAACCGTCAACAACAGCACGTTAGCACGTCAGCACGTTAGCAGGTTGGCAGGTTGACACGTTGGAACGTTGGAACGTTCAACCTGCCAACGTGCCAACCTGCTAACGTGCTGACGTGCAAATTTGACAACCCTGCCCTGAGCCACTATAATGACGGCGATACGAACGGTGGTAGCGCGTCGAGAAGTGGCAACGGCATGGTGCAGGAACTATGGTGCAGGAACTCCAAATTTTCCAGCAGCACCTCTCAAAGACGGGGAGGAAAGTCACGCAGGAGCGCATCGAGATTGCGAAAGCTTTTCTGTCCACGGAGGGGCATATCACGGCGGACGAACTCCTGCAGAAGTTGCAGCGGTCCGGTGTCGCCGTGGGGCGTGCGACGTTGTATCGCACCTTAGCCGTGCTGTGCGAAGCGGGGCTGGCGGTGAAGCGACAGTTCGATGAAGGCACGGCGCGTTACGAGCGACTCTATGGACACAAGCGCCACGACCACCTCGTTTGCACGCGCTGCGGCAAAATCATCGAGTTTGAAAGCCCGCTCATCGAGCGCGTGCAGCAGGAGGTGTTTTTGGCACACGATTTCCTCGCCCACAGCCGACGAGTAGAACTGTATGGGCTTTGCAAAGAGTGCCGAGAATGAGGACCTCCCCCGACCCCTCCTTAACAAGGAGAGGAGTTGGCGCAGAAGACCACTGACCATAAGGATGTATGGTCAGTGGTTAGTGGTCAGGAGTCCGTGAAACTCACCCTTACCTCCGAAATTCGTCAGATTGACCAGACCGCCATCGAGCAACTGGGTATGAGCGGCATGATGCTCATGGAGAGCGCAGGGTTGCGCGTGGTAGAGAGCATCGAGGCGAAGATGGGGGACCTGCGCGGCAAGCGGGTGGTCATCGTGTGCGGCAAGGGCAATAACGGCGGGGACGGCTTCGCCATCGCGCGGCATCTGTCCATCGCAGGCGCGGCGGTGAGGGTGTTTCTCGCGGCGTCGAAGCAGGATGTCAGCGGCGATGCCCTTGCCCACCTGAGGTTCGCGGAGGCAACGAACGTTCCCGTGACGGAAGTCGTCAATGAGGGGATGATAGGGGCGGTCGAGCCAGCCATCGCGTCAGCGCATCTCGTCGTGGACGCGATGTTAGGCACGGGCGTCAGCGGCGCGCCGCGCGGGATGGTGGCGAAAATCATCCCGCTCCTCAACCGAGCCGATGCGCCGGTGGTGGCGGTGGACGTTCCGTCGGGGCTGAACGCCGACACCGGCGAGGTCGCGGGCGCATGCGTCCAAGCGACGTGGACGGTCACGCTTGGTCTGCCGAAGCGCGGGTTGCTGCTGTATCCGGGCGCCGCCTACGCGGGGGAAGTTTACGTTGGCGATTTGGGGATACCGCCTGCGCTCCTGAACGGTGAACATCTGCGCACGAACGTTACGACGCCTGACATCGTGCGCGCGTGGTTGCCGCCGCGCAAGCCTACGGCGCACAAAGGCGACTGCGGGCGCGTGCTGGTCGTGGGCGGTTCGGCGGGGATGTTGGGCGCGGCGCTGCTCGCGGGACGCGCGGCCCTGCGCGGCGGCGCAGGGCTGGTGACGCTCGCGCTGCCGCAGGGTTTGAACCAAGCGGCTAAAGCCGCCTTGCTGGAAGCGACGACGCTACCGTTGTCAGAAACGCCAAATCAAACGGTTGACCCTGCTGCCTTGCATCAGATTCAATCGCTCCTTCATCGCTTTAACGCGCTGGCGATTGGACCGGGCATCTCGCGGGAGGACGGCGCGGCGGCGTTCGTGCGCAGTGTGGTCGCGTCCTCCGTTGTGCCGACCGTCATCGACGCGGACGGCATTCTCGCTTTCGCGGGCGAACGACGCGAGGAGTTGCAGAAAGCCAACGCGCCGCTGGTGCTCACGCCCCATCCTGGCGAGATGGCGGCGTTGTTGGCAACGCGCATTGAAGAGGTCGAGCGCGACCGCATTGCCACCGCGCAGCAAGCCGCGAACGAATGCCACGCGGTGGTCGTGCTCAAAGGCGCGCGCAGTATCGTCGCCGCGCCTACTTCCCCTTCACCCCTCCTCGGTAAGGAGGGGCAGGGGGAGGTCTACGTCAACCCGACGGGCAACGCGGGTATGGCAACGGGCGGCAGCGGCGACGTGCTGACGGGCTTGATTGCCGCCCTGATCGCGCAGGGACTGGACGCGCTCCGAGCCGCTGTGGTGGGAACGTATCTGCACGGACTGGCGGGTGATCTGGCAGCGGTAGAGAAAGGACAGGCAAGCCTTATTGCAGGCGATTTGAATGAGTTCCTACCAGCGGCGTTTCAGAGAGTGCAGACGCTGCCTGAGGAGCGGCGGATGACGCCGAGATTGTATCGGCTGGTGTGAAGGTGGGGAAGAAACGTGACCGAATATGGCTGTGGATGCCGCTCGTCGTCATCGTGGCAGTAGGGGCGGTGATGGTCAATCGCGTAGTCCTCCATTAGGCATCGACATCGGCACCACCAGCGCGCGGACGATTGGGGTGGGCGAACAGGGGACGCTCCTCGCGTCGGCGGTGGAAGAGTATCCTCTCTATAACCCGAAGCCGCCGCAGTTACATCGTGTTCTACTTTCATGGCGAGAGGCAAGAAGAACGAATCGGGTTCTGGCATCCGAGGCTGAACCTGTTTGTAGTATGGAGCCCCAAGTGGAATGGAAGACTCATTACTGTTTTCCATCCGCGCAAGCGGCGGCGTTATATTGAACAAGCATTGGAAGGGGTGAGAACTGTATGGCAGCCAAGTTGAAGCGGCATCGCAGAGACCCGGTAAAGCCGAGGACGGGATTGCGCCATTACGAGGAATTTCTGGCAAGTTGCGTCCGTTTGGGCACTAAGTGGGGGGAGTTGTCAGACGAACGACTCGACCACTTGCTCTGGCTACGCAGTGAACTCAAGATGTCCTTAGAGCGGCATCCTGACGGATTGGCGCCGGAGCAACGCAAGCGCCTGCGTGCCCTTGCCCCGCTCATTGTGAAGGGGGAACCCGATCTCTCTCAGTGGGCAGAGCGCCTCGGCTATCCCCGCTCGCATTGGTGGTGGCATTTGGACAAAGGAACGGTCGGGCGCAAGGCGGCAACTGGAAAGTAGGTTTCGTCGGGACAGGATTGGGAGGGGACAAAGGGCGATGCCGAGCAGGGCGTCGACTGGCGAACGATAGCGAGAGAGCGAGTGTTGCCGTTTCTGTCCAAGCGGTTGCGGGCGATGACCCAGGGAGACGGGGCTTGAGGGCTTGCATCGAGCCAGTGTATCAAAGAGCGCAGGAATCGTTGGGTCGAGGCTTTGACGTTAGACGTTAGCGGGCAAGAAACTCTTTGGAGAGAATAAGAGGGTATGTCGTCGGACGACCAGATGATGCAGATTGCGCATACAGAAAATCCGCCTCATCTGCGTCATCCGCGATGAGAAGAAGAGGTTTGAGATGGCGCTACTGATGGGCATTGACATCGGCACAACGAGCGCGCGGACGATTGTGGTGGACGAGCGGGGGACGCTCCTCGCGTCGGCGGTGGAAGAGTATCCGCTTTACAACCCGAAGCCGCTGTGGTCGGAGCAGGACCCTGAGGACTGGTGGCGGGCGACGCGCAACACCATTCAACGCGTGTTGGCGGAGCCGAACGTTGAGGCAGGCGACATCACGGGGATCGGATTGTCGGGGCAGATGCACGGGCTGGTGATGTTGGACAAGAACCACAACGTTCTGCGCCCGGCGATTCTGTGGAACGACCAGCGCACGGCAGAACAGTGTGCGTGGATCACGGACAAGGTGGGCAAGGATGTGCTGGTGCAGCAGACGTGCAATCCCGTGCTGACGGGCTTCACCGCTCCGAAGATCGTCTGGGTGCGGCAGCACGAACCCGAGGTCGCGGACAAAGCCGTGATGCACCTGCTGCCGAAAGACTACGTGCGGTTTCGCCTGACGGGTGAGTTTGCGACGGAAGTGTCCGATGCGTCAGGGACGAGCCTTTTCGATGTGCCCAACCGCCGCTGGTCGCAGGTGATTTTGGAGAAATTAGAGATTCCCGAGGAGCATCTGCCGAAGAGTTACGAGTCGCCCGAGGTGAGCGGCAAGATCGCCAGAGCCGTCGCGGAGGAAACGGGCTTGCGCGCAGGCACGCCCGTCGTGGGGGGAGGCGGCGACCAGGCGGCGGGGGCGGTGGGCAACGGCATCGTGCGCAGCGGCGTCATCTCGGTCACAACAGGAACGTCGGGCGTCGTGTTCGCCTTTGCCGACATGCCCGTCACCGACCCGCAACTGCGCACCCACACCTTTTGTCATGCCGTGCCGAACAAGTGGCACGTCATGGGCGTGATGCTTTCGGCGGGCGGCTCGCTGCGCTGGTTCCGCGATGCGCTCTGCTCGGAGGAAGTTGCGGTGGCGCGGCGGATGAACGTTGATCCCTACGGACTCATCGTCGCGGAGGCGTGGAACGCCCCGCCGGGCTGCGAGGGTCTCCTCTTTCTGCCCTACCTGACCGGTGAGCGCACGCCCTACCCTAACCCGCACGCGCGCGGGGTGTTTTTCGGCTTGACGCTGCGGCACAGCAAGGCACACCTCGCCCGCGCCATTTTGGAAGGCGTTGCCTTCGGATTGCGCGATTCGTTGGAAATCCTCAAGGAGATGAACGTTCCCATCGGCGAAATCCGCGCCTCGGGGGGCGGGGCGCGCAGCGTCCACTGGCGACAGATTCAAGCCGACGTGAACGGCGCGCCGATGGCGGTCATCAATGTTGATGAAGGTCCTGCGTTTGGCGTCGCGCTGCTGGCGGGCGTGGGCGCCGGCGTTTACGCGAGCGTGGAGGAAGCCTGCGACGCCGCCATCCGCACCGTGTCCGTCACTGAGCCTATCGCCGACAACACGAAAATCTACGATGGCTACTACGCCGTCTACCGTGCCCTCTATGCCTCGCTGAAGGACCGATTCTCTGAGGTTGCCCGATTGGTGAGTTCATGAGTTCATGGGTTCATGAAGTTCATGGATTCATTGACCCCTGCCTGTGAAAACGGTCTTAGTCGTGGACGATGATGTGGCGGTCGTGGAGTTGCTCCGCGCGAACTTGGAGATGGCGGGGCATCGCGTCGCCGTCGCTTACGACGGCGTGGAAGCCCTCGCCCAGATCCAGGCGGAGAGGCCTGACCTCGTCATTCTCGACATCCAGATGCCGCGCCTGAGCGGTTGGGACGTGCTTCGGGAGCTGCGTCGTCACGCGGAGACAGAGACGCTGCCTGTCATTATGCTGACTATCTTCGGCGATAGGGAGAGCATCACTCGAGGCTGGAGGGAGGGCGTGGACTGTTATATCCCCAAGCCGTTTAAGGTCGAGGAAGTCATGGCGATGGTCGCCCGGCTGTTGGAGGTATCCGAAGAGTCGCCGTTCAGGAGCTGAGGGAATGGCTATGAATCTCTTTGACCGCGCGCTGAAGGTGCTTGCCTTTCACTACGCCGAGGCGTTCCTGCGCCTAACTTTTCCCGACGCGACGGTGCAGTTAGTCGGCACTGAGTCGAACGTCGAGTTAGCGCTGCCTGAGCGACGCGTGGACTTCATTCACCGCGTGCGCTTCAATGGACGCGAGTTCGTGTTCCATCTGGAGTTTCAGTTGGAACATCGGGCGGATTTGCCCCGCCGCTTGTTCATCTACTCGGCGCTGCTAACGGAGAAGTATGACTTACCGGTGGTGACGCTGGTGTTGTATCTGGAGCGGCGGGTGAGCGAGACGCCGACGGAGTATGCCGTAGAGTTTGCTGGGATGGTGACCAACCGCTTCACGTATCGCGTCGTGCGGCTGTGGGATTATGAGGAACAAATTCGGAGCGGGCAGTTGCGAGAGTTGGCGCCGCTGCTGGTGCTGTTAGAGCAGCCGCCCGATGCGACCACGTTGGCGCGAGAGCGGGAACTGATTTTGCAAGAGTCGGATGCGCGCAAGCGGGGAGACCTGCTGGCGACGGCGATAGCGGTAGCGTCCCGTTTTTTTGAGCGCGACTTTGTGTTACAATTTTTCCGTGAGGAGGTGGAACAGATGCGGCATGCCAGCATCATTGATGAGTGGATTGAAGAAGGTGTAGAGCGCGGACGACAGGAGGGCCTCCAACAAGGGCTGCAACAGGGGCTGCAACAAGGGCTGCAACAGGGACTGCAACAGGGACTGCAACAGGGACTGCAACAGGGGCGGCGGCAGGAAGTGGAGTCCCTGCTGACCCGCATTCTGGCGCAGCGTTTTGGGAGGCTGCCTTCACGCCTGTCCGAGCGGTTGCAGCCGTTGACCTTAGAACAACTGGAGGACCTCGCCACTTACGCGTCCATCGCCCCAGATTGGGAGGCTGTCGAGCAGATGTTAGGACAGTTTCGTCAGTCGTGAGGGACGCGGGGATGCCGCAACAGGCGGCGGAATGGAGCGGAAAGATGCGCCTGCCCAGGTCCGCGTCCCCGCCAGTTGCTTTGCTTTGCCATGCGCAAAAATCGCCATCGCTACCTTTTTCCTCCTCAAACTCCCACGCGGCAGTTCGCGTCGTTTGAAGCCGAAGGATTTGCCCATCCCGTCGTCGGCGTCATTTACGACGGCGCGGAGGCGGTGCAGGGCGTGCCGCTGGGCGGGTTAGGCACAGGCTACGTTGACTTCAACGCTAACGGCACGTTGGGCAAATGCACTATGTTCAACTCATTTCCCCAGCCGCGCGATTTGAACGCGCCCTTTCTGGCGCTGACCTACGGCAGCGCGGTGCGCGTGCTGACCGTCACGCCCCCGCCGGGGACACGCGGGGCGCAGCGGATTCTGTATTGGGGGCATTTTCCCGTCGCCGACGCGCAGTTTGTGTTGGACATTCCGCTGGAGGTCAACGTGCGCGCCTGGTCGCCGTTCGTGCCAGGCGATGCGGATGCTTCTAACATTCCCGCCGCCGTCTTTGAAGTGAGCGTGCGCAACACAGCGACGCGGACGGAAAGCATCTGCCTCTCTTTCACCTTTCCCGGTCCGACGCCGCGAGCGGGTGAGACGTTTGCGCGGCAGACGTTGACGCCTTTGGAGGACGAATTTGCCGGTGTGTTCGTGACGCACGGTGCGGGCGGTTACGTGCTGGGGCTGGCGGATTCCGAGGGCGAAATCTGGTGGCACGGCGCACCCGTCGGCACGGAGCAAATCCCTTGGGAGCGCATGGCGGACCCCGACGTTCCCGACGTCGCCCCGCACGAACCCGGCAGCACCCTTAGCATCGTGCTGCAACTCCGCCCCAACCAGACAGAGGATTTGTCGTTCATTCTCGCGTGGTTCTACCCGCGCTTCCGCGATAGTGACTCGATGCCGCTCAAGCACCACTACGCGACGAAGTTCAACAGCGCCAAGGAAGTCGCCCTGTTTGTGGATCGGCATCACGACGACCTGCTGCGCCGCACGCTCGCATGGCAAAGCGCAATTTATCAAAGCGACCAACCTGACTGGCTCAAGGACGCGCTCATCAACGGGCTTTACAGTTTGACGAAAAACACCCTCTGGCTGCACAGCGACCTCCCCGACGACTGGTGGGGAGCGCAAGGTTTGCTCACGCACAGCGAGTCGTTCACGGGCTGCCC
>JANWYM010000127.1 GCA_025055355.1 Abditibacteriales bacterium | reverse complement strand
CCAACATCAACTGCGAGTTGGTGTGTGCGCTGGTGGGGATGGACGTGGACTTGGGCTTGATTCCGTATGAGGCACACCAGTTTGACGAGAGCGTGGACGCGCGCTATCGTGCCATCGCGGAGCGCTTGCATCGGCAGCCCGCGCACGTCCACTGTCACGTGCGCCACCTGTGGCCGCCCAACTTTGAGCGTCCAGCGCGGGGGGCGTTCATCCTCATCCAGCCGTGGGAGTTTGGCTTCCTCCCCGTGGATTGGGTGGAGGGCATCGCCCGCAGTGTGGATGAGGTCTGGACGCACTCCCACTACGTCCGGGAGGTTTACCTCCGCAGCGGCGTGGACCCAGAAAAGGTGCAGATGATTCCGCTGGGGGTCAACCCCGACCTGTTCCATCCCGACGTGCCACCCTTTGGGGAAGAGGTCGCTCACTTGTTTCCTGTTCATCCGAACGATTTCAAGTTTCTCTTTGTCGGCGGCAGCATTCCGCGCAAGGGGTTCGATGTGCTGCTGCAAGCCTACCTGGAGGAGTTCTCGGCGGACGAGGAGGTCTGCCTCGTCATCAAGGACTTTTACTACGGCGGGCAGGGGAGGGAGCAGGTCAAAGCGGCGCAGCAGCGACCCGACGCGCCGCGCATCGTTTACTGGTATGGCAACATCGTGGCGCGTCAACTGGGGGGTCTTTACAAAGCGTGTGACGCTTATGTGCATCCGTTCCGGGGCGAGGGGACGGGGCTGCCGATTCTGGAGGCGATGGCGTGCGGGCTGCCCGTGATTGTGACGGATTACGGTCCGACCCGCGATTACTGCAGTGAGGACACGGCTTATCTCGTGCCGGCGCGGGAGGTGGAGATTCCCCCAGCGCTATGGGGCAATCAGTTCAAAACGGTGCACCCGCCCCGATGGGCGGAGCCGGACAAGGACGCGCTGCGGTGGCAGATGCGGCGCGTGTTCACGGAACGCGACGAAGCGCGGTATAAAGGACTGAAAGCCAGTCAACATATCCTCTCGCACTACACGTGGGCGCATACCGCTCGGTGCATGGTGGAGCGGATGAGGGTCTGGAAAGCAGCCCGTCGCCTCACGACGGGATCTAAGGAGCAGTCGGATGCAAGACACTCGTTCGGACGTGGAGAATCTGCGGTGGCAGATATTCTCCAGCGGCATTCGGAAACGGCGGAGGTTTTCCTGCGGCGCGGCCGGGAGCGTCTGGCAGCGGGCGATTTTGCGGCGGCAGCGGCGGAGTTCCGCCGCGCTGCGGAGTTGGAGCCGCAGCACGCCGTCGCGCACAACAGTTTAGCGTTCGCGCTGTTTCACCTGCGGCGGTTCGATGAGGCGTTGCAGCATGCGCGACGTTCAGCAGAGTTAGACCCCTCCTACGCCGAAGCGCAGCATAACATCGGCGCGTTGATGAAGGTGCAAGGTCAATGGGCGGAGGCGGTGCGCCACCTCACCCGTGCGCTGGAGCTCAAGCCGGTGTATCCTGAAGCAGCGCAGATGCTGATTGAGACCTTGCAAATCGTGGGGGCGGCGCGTCCCAGCCAGCCCTTTCCAGGGGTAGCGGCTCATCGGCACGAGCGGCGTCAGCAAAAGCGCCGAGGGGTTGTCGTCGGCATCTCGCCCAGTTTGCTGCGGCGGGCGCAGAACGCGTTGACGCAATCGCGGCAAGCGATTCAGGACCTCGCCGAGGCGATGCGCCGCCGTGACCACCCGACGTTGTCGCTGTGCATGATCGTCAGGAACGAAGAGAAGTTCCTGCCGCAATGTTTGGAGAGCGTGCAGGGCGCGGTGGATGAGATCGTCGTGGTGGACACGGGTTCAACGGACAGCACGATAGAGATCGCGCGGCGCTTCGGGGCGAAGGTGTTTCACTACGCGTGGAGCGATGACTTCAGCGCGGCGCGGAACTTTGCGCTGGCCCAGGCGACGGGTGACTGGGTGCTGGTGCTGGACGCGGACGAGAAGTTGGAGGCGAGCGACAAGCCCAAGTTGCGCGAGGCGATGCGGTATGCCGCGCAGCCGGGGGTCAACATCGGCGGCTACGCGCTGCCGTTCCGCAACTACCTCGAAGGTGAAGACTCCGGCACGGTTATTCTGCACTACGCCACGCGGCTGTTTCGGCGGCTGCCAGGGGTGAAGTTCAGCGGGCGCATTCATGAAGAAGCTACCCCTTCAATTTACGGTTTGGGCTTGCAGGTCGCGTTTGCCAACATCCTGATTCACCACTACGGCTACAACGCCAGCATCGTGAGCGCTCGTAACAAGATGGAGCGCACCTACTCGCTGCTGTTCAAGCAGTTGGAGGAGGAACCCGACAACCCCTTCCACCTCTATAATCTGGCGAACACCTATCAGTATGACGGCAAGCACGCGGAGGCATTACCCTACTTTGAAAAAGCCGCCGCGCTCATGAAGCCCGATGCCTTCTACGCCGCCAGCGTTTACAACGGCTGGGCGACCTGCCTTTACTGCGTGAAACGTTACCACGAAGCCATTGAGAAATGCCTCATCAGTTTGCGCCGCCAGCCCGACCACCCCGAAACGCATTACACGCTGGGGCTGAACTACAACGCGCTGGGGCGGCACGATGAAGCCATTTGGCACTTCGAGAAAGCCATCGCCGCAGGACAGACCTTTGCGATTGGGATTAGTGACCTATCAGTGTCGGGCTACAAGGCGTATTTCTCCATCGGGCAGGCTTACATGGCGAAAAAGGATTACACCCGCGCCATCGAGTCTTTCCGTCGCGCGGTGGAGATGCAGCCGGGGTTTGTGCCTGCCCAGTTCCATCTGGGCGTGATGTGCGCTGAAGTCGGACGGACAGAAGAGGCGAAGGCGGCGTTGGAGTGCGTCCTGTCGCGGGAGCCAGCGCACATCGAAGCCTGCGAGCGTTTGGCAGACCTCTACGCCCGTGAGGGGCGCCTGGCGGACGCGATTGCCCTCTACGAGCGATTGCTGGCTGAGAACCCCGATTGTGAAGCGGCGCACTGCAACTTAGGTAACTTGTTGAGCGCGGTAGACATCGAGCGCGCTATCGTCCACTACCGCCGCGCGCTGGCGTTGAACCCGCAGCGCGCCGAGACACATAACAACCTCGGCGTTGCCCTCGCCCGCTGCGGCGAACTCGCCCAAGCCGAAGAACATTACCTCACCGCCCTACGGTTGCAGCCGAACTACGCGGAGGCGCACAGCAACCTCGGCACCTTGCGCTTTGAGCAAGGCAACATTGACGCCGCGCTGCGCGCGTTTCAGCGGGCAATCGCCGAGAAGCCAGACTATCTCAACGCCTACCTCAACTTGGGGGACGTGCTGCTACAGCGCGCACGCGAAGCCGAAAGCGCCACACTATCCGCTGCCGACGTGGAGCGCGCGCTGGAGTGCTACGAAAAGGCGGCGACACTCAACCCGCGTCATCCCCTGCCCTTCTTCAAAATCGGTCGCTTATATCTGGAGTGCAACGCCCCAGAGGCGGGTATTCTTGCGTTGCAGCGGGCGGTGCAATTAGACCCGCACTTTACGGCGGCGCGCGAGCAGTTGGAGTATGTGTTGAAATTACAGTAACAAAAGTCACGCCATTGCTTACACCGTCCTCTCCCTCCCCGCTGCAGGAAAACGTCATGGCGAGCGCAGTAAGACAATCCCCGGCCCGTGTGGGTGTCATGGCGAGCGCAGCGAAGCCATCCCCTGTGGGGGAGGCTGTTTTGTTTCGCCCCTCACCACCGCCATCCCCCTCGCCATGACGTCGGAACTTACAGTGAATTAATTTAAATTCCTCTCTAAATTCCTCTGCAAGTTCAGCCGATAAGATGATTGCCCCCCAGAGTGAATCCCCCGTTCGGCATCCTATAGGTGCAGAGGGTAGGAACTTGAGCAGAGATGCGCTTATAGCCGTCGGACCGACTCTTTCGAACGTGACAGGCGTAGCAACGTTGGCAGCCAATGAGGTGAACGTGAGGAACATCAGCACCTCCGGGCCAGCGTTTAATGGCGTGATGGGGTCAGATGCTTACGTAGCGGGCAACGTCGGGGCAGGTCCTTTGACTTACACCAGCAACGGAGGCTATCACTCCCACAACGTCAGTCTGGGAACCGTGGGGAGCGTGGCAGCAACCGCTAACGCAGGGGCTTATACGGCTTCAGCCTCCCCCGGAAGCGTGGGTGTCGCCGGCGGTCCGACGGCTGCGAGTAACGCAGCAAACGCAGCGATGGCAGCGGCGACTTCGGCACCAGTCGCTGCTGAAGCCACGGCTTCGACTGCGACGACGTCAGGAGCAGCCGCTGCCGTCGCATCGGCTTCATAAGGACTTGACCTGGACAAGGGAGTGTGCGGAGGAGGTGGTGCTTACTGTCATAGTCCAGTGCCATTACGCGAACACGTCAACACCCGAACACGCGCACACGCGGTCGGGCAGGTAAGCCGAACCCTTTTAGACAAAGTTCATGAGTTCATGAGTTCACGCGTTCATGAACCCATGAACCTCATTCTGGGTTATCCAGGGAGGATAACAGTATGGCAATGAAAATTAACACCAATGTGACTGCGCTGAACGCGCAGCGGAATTTGCTGATTGCCCAAGCGGGCTTTGCTCAATCGGTTGAAAGGCTTTCCTCGGGATTCCGTATCAACCGCGCCGCCGACGACCCGGCGGGACTGGTCAACTCCGAGAACTTGAGGGCGCAGGTCGAAGGTCTGGGGCAAGCGATCGCCAACACCTCCGAAGCCGTCAACATGCTCAAGACCGCAGAAGCCGCGCTGAACGAAGTCAACTCCTTGCTGCGTTCCATGCGCAACCTCGCGCTCCACGCAGCGAACACCGGTCCGAACGACTCCGTGGCTCTAACCGCTGACCAGAACCAAATTGCCTCGGCTATCGAGAGCCTGAATCGCATTGCCGCCACCACGCAATATGGGACAAAGTATCTGCTCAATGGCGCGGCCGGTAACACAGCGCTGGTCAACGACATCACGAACGTTCAAGGTGTCACAGGTGGGGGCGCTTTGGGCACGGGCGCGATTGGGATTAGCGTGATTCAGACGGCAGCCGTAGCGACCTCTTCTATCGGTCAGGGGCTCGCCGTCACTGGCACGGTCTCAGCGGCTGGCACGCTGACCATCAATGGCGTCGCCGTCAACATCAACGCGACGGATACCTATCAAGACGTCATCAACAAAGTTAATGGCGTGACCTCAACCACCGGGGTGGTGGCTTCCTTCAGCAACGGCATCGTCTTCAGACAGCAGACGGCTGGATCCGCTTACTCCATCACCGTCTCGCAGAGCGCTGCGATTATCAGCGGACTTTCCAGCGGCGTGCTGGTGAACGCGCAGACAGGCACGAACGTGTCCGCACGTGTGTCGTTCTCGACGAACGGGGCGATCACGTATACCGCTATCATCACCGGCTCGGGCACCGTGCTGCAAGGCACGCTCGGCCCAGCCAACGACCTGAGAATCGCCTTGACGAACACAGGGGCGGGCGTCGGTGCGGCGAATGGCATGGCCACCGGCACCGTGATTGACGACATCAATCTGGTGGCGGGAGGGTTAAGGTTCCAAATCGGCGCGAACTTCCAGCAAACCGTCAGCATTTCCATTTCCAACATGGCTGCCAACAACTTAGGCACGACGGCGACAGGGCTGATCGGTAACCCCTCTAACGTCAGCGTCGCTATCATTGACGTCACGACTTCGGATGGCGCGCAGAACGCCATCAAGATCCTTGACCAAGCCATCTCCGACGTCTCCGCTATGCGCGCCCGACTGGGGGCTATCCAGAAGAACACCCTGGAAACGACCATTAACTCGCTGGGCGTGGCGCGTGAAAACCTTGCTGCTTCGGAGAGCACTATCCGCGACACCGACACAGCAGGCGAGATCATGCGCTTCACGCGTTTCCAGTTGCAGATGCAAGCCGCGACGGCGATGCTGGCGCAGGCGAACCAGGCGCCCCAGTTGTTGCTGAGTCTCCTGGGAGGAGGATAAAAGAACGGGGCAACCAGGAAACGAGGTGAGGGAGGGACGACCCTCAAAGTCGTCCCTCCCTCCACATGACCGCGTTGCCGTTGAGTCTTTTTCCCGAGGCGGTGAATAGAATGACGATCACACACCTCGCCCCTCTCAACCCTGTCCATATATCAGCCGTAGAAGGGAACGGCATCGAGTCGCGTTCTGAGGGGACAGCAGAGGTATCGCTCCACGGAACGCCGCCGGTCGGGGCGCCGCCATCTTCTCTGCACTCGCCTTTGAACGTTCAGCCGCTTAACCGTTCCCGAACGTCGCAGCATACGCCCATCCCCCCGGCTTCCTTGGCTGCTCCGATGGACGTAGCGGCACAGATGCAAATCGCGGTGCAGGCGTTCGGCATGCAGGTGCGCTTTGCCGTCGACCCAGACTCTCAGCAGGTCATTGTGCAAGTCTACGATGTGACAACCCAAGAGGTCATCCGCGAGATCCCTCCTGAGCAAATTGTCAAGGTGCTATCCAAGATCAGGGACGCCCACGACGCGAAAGGACTCCTGCTGGACGAACAGGTATGACGCTCAAGGTCACTGAGTCAACCGGCCCATGAGCCAATTGACCAATTGACCAATTATCTGAGCCGTGGCGAACCCGCTGTTTCAAATTGACGGTTTATTGTCCAACCTGAATACGACCGCAATCCTCAAGAGCATCTTGGAAGTGCAGCGCATCCCCGTCAAGCAGTTGCAGACGAGGCAAACTAACATCACCCATCAACTGACGGCGGTGCAGGACGCCAACACGCGGCTGCTCGCGCTCAAGTTGCAGGCAGAGGCGCTCAACTCCGCCAATACCGTCAGAGCCGCGACGGTTTCCTCCACGCACGAGGACGTTGTGACGGCGACGGCAACGGCGGGTGCTGTGGCAGGCACGTATAGCGTGCAGGTGACGCAACTCGCACAGCAACACAAAATCGTCAGCGCGTCGTTTACAGATGCGAACGCGGCCCTCAACCTCACGGGTGAGTTCCTCATCAACGGGAAGAAAATCAGCGTGCAAAGCACCGACACCCTCACCAGCCTTCGCAACGCCATCAACCAAGCCAACGCCGGGGTGACGGCATCGCTAATGAACGTGTCGCCAACCGACGTGCGGCTGACACTGACCGCCAACAGCGCCGGCGTCGACAATCGCATGAGCCTGATTGATGTCACCGGCAGCAACGTCCTGCAAAGCCTGGGGCTGATTCAGGCGAACACGCTCCAACAGCGCGTCATCGCCAGCGGCGATACAGCCGTGACAGGGCCGTTCACGATCAACAGCACGAACAACCAACTGAAAATCACCCTCAGCGGCGTGACGCGCACGGTCACGCTCCGCAATCAATCCGCCGTCAGCGGCGCGAGCCTGGCAGCAGCCATCCAAACCGACATTAACAATGCGTTCGCAGCGGAGGGGTTGAAAGTTACCGTCAGTTACGACCCCAGCACCAACAAGTTCAGTTTCCGCCATGAGGGGGATGCGTTGAGTTTCAGCGCAGCGGTGAGCAGCGACGCGCGCGCGACACTGGGCATCGTCTCCAGCACTTCCTATCACGCTTCCAACGGTTTCAGCGACAGCACGACCGCTGTCGGCGCGTTGCTGGGGCTCAGCGGCGCGCCCAGCGGCACGGTGCAAATTAACGGCGTGAACGTCGCCCTCAATTTGGGGACGGATTCGCTCGCTACTATCAAAGCCGCAATTGACAACGCGGGCATCACGGGCGTGACGACGGCGATTGTCGCGGTCCCGCAAGCCGACGGCACGACCAGACAAGAGTTGCGCTTGAGCGGGGTGACGTCTTACACCGAATCCAACAACGTTCTTAGCACATTGGGCATACTGCGCCGCGCGCCCCAGCACGAAATCACCGCGGCCAGAGACGCCCAACTCACGGTGGATGGTGTGCAGACGGTCAAGGGCAGCAATACGATTAATGACCTCGTGACGGGGCTGACGCTGAACCTGAGGTCCGTTCCCGCAACGCCGACGACGGTGACACTTTCCGTGTCCCGCGACGTGGAGAGCATCCGCCAAGCCGTGCAGAGTTTTGTTGACCAGTTCAACAATTACATGGATTTCGTCAGGCAGGCGACGGACTTCAACCCCGATACGCAAAAGGGTGGGGTGCTGCTGGGTGACTTCACGATTCAATACGTCACCGACCAGATTCTGAGCGCTCTCACCTCGCCGGTGCGCGGGTTGCCAAACTCGCTCAACCTGTTGTCGCAAATTGGCGTCTCATTAGGCACAGACAACAAGTTAGTGGTGGACGAGAGTGCGCTGACGCAAGCCATCAATCGCCATCCCGACGGCGTGGCGAAACTACTGCAGATGACAGTCACAACGACGAGCAGTGAAGTGACGTTCGTATCCCAAACGTCGAAGACGAAAGCGTCCACGACAGCGGGCTACGTTGTGGAGGTCACCACCGTCGCGCAGAAGGCGACCACCACGGCAGGCACAGCGCAGACCGCCGCCAGCACGCAGATGGAAACCTTGACGTTTAACGGCGCGCTGTTCGGCTACGCACCGACGTCCATCGTTTTGAACGCGGGCAACACGCTCGCTCAAACGATTCAACAGATTAACACGAGCCCGGTGCTCAAAGACAAAGTCGTCGCCAGCCAGAGCGGGGGTAAGTTGGTGCTAACCAGCAAGGACTACGGCTCGGCGCAATCGTTCACCGTCGTGTCCAACCTCGCTGCCGCCGGTGACAACAGCGGCATCGGCACCACCCCCTTGACAGCAACAGGCGTGGATGTAGCGGGAACCATCAACGGCGAAGCGGCAACGGGCAACGGGCAGTTTCTCATCGGCAACGACAATAACCCGAACACAGCAGGGCTGAAACTACGCATCACCTCCACCGCAGCGGGACAAAAAGGGGTCGTGATTTTGAGCAAAGGCGTCGGGGGCATCATGAGCGAACTCCTGGACGCGTTGACCAACATCAGCACAGGCACGCTCACCGAATATCAGAAGACTTTGCAGTCCCAGATTGACGACGTCAAAGCCCAGATAACGAGTTTGGAGGAACGCATTGCGATTCGAGAGGCAGGCTTGCGCGAACAGTTCACGCGCTTGGAGCGGCTGCTCGCAGACTTCCAGCGGCAAAGCGCCACGCTCAGTCAGCAACTCCTGCAACTCGCAGTGCGGAGATGACGCTCTAATGGTCAGTGGTTGAGCTGGTTGAGCCGGTTGAGCCGGTTGAGCCGGTTGAGCCAGTTGAACTGACTCAACCGAATCAACAGAACCAACTCGCTCAACCGGCTCAACCG
>JANWYM010000126.1 GCA_025055355.1 Abditibacteriales bacterium | reverse complement strand
TTTCCCTGCGCATTCAACAAGCGCGTGTTCCTCTCATCCTTCAACGCCCCTGGCGGTAACGGCACGCGCGCGGCTACTGGATATCCAAACCGCCGCATCCCCGCCGTCTCGCGGACGCGAATTAGGACGCGCTGCGCAGCCCCCGGCTCCTGCACCGAAGTCACGGCGACTCCTCCCATCAGCAGCAGTGGAACGATGAATTTCACGTTCTCCTCCTTCTCGGCGAGGGGATTATACCATGTGCTGATGCGCTGCACAAAACCCTTCTCTCCGCTGGCGGCGGGGTGTCCCGACGCGGCGGCAAGATGCTTCACCCCGCCCGCCATACCCCTATCAACGATTGGACATGAGCGGTTGAATCGATTAAACTTCATACCTGCCATTCCCAACGAGGTCAAACCTATGCGGCTCCGAAAATATGCGACCATCCTGAATATCTGCTGGCAGGACGTGCTGCAATATCGCGGCAACGCGATGGGGTGGACATTGTTCGACGTGCTGCCGTCGCTGACGATGATTCTCGTCTGGATGGCTGCCTATCGCACCCGCGACCACATCGGCGGCTTGAACTTGCAGGAGATGGTCACCTACTATCTGGCGATGACGCTGTTAGCGGTCTGCATCACGCCGCACGGTGAATGGGACATCTCGATGTCCATCCGACAAGGGCTTATCTCGCAGCACCTGGTCCGCCCGATTGATTATTTCCTGTTGCAGTCCCTCCAGCAGACGGCGTGGCAAATCATGAAGGGCGGGCTGTTCCTACCCGGCTTCGCGCTGATCGCGTTTCTGTTCCGCGACTTCGCGCAGTTTCCCTCGTTGACGGTGGGCGGGTGGCTGGCGTTTGCGCTGAGTTGTGGGCTGACTTACTTGCTGTTTCTGGAACTGAAGTTTTTGCTGGGCATCTCCGCCTTCTGGGTCGGCTCGGCAGGGGGCTTCATTGAGGTCTGGTATATGCTGATGTTGGTGTTCTCCGGGCAGTTCGTGCCGCTGACGGTGATGCCCGATGTCATTCAGCGGTTGGGCGAGTTTCTACCGTTCCGTTATCTTTACTACTTTCCGCTGATGATTTTGCTGGGCAAAGCGGCAGGGGACGCCGTCTTGCGCGGCTTGCTGACGCAGGCGGTGTGGGTGGGGACGATGTTCATCGCCGTGCGGCTGACCTGGCGGGCAGGGGTGCGGGCTTACGAGGGGTTCGGCGGATGATGCGGCGTTACTTCAAACTCTACCTCGCCTACGTCCGCAACTGCTTCGTGCGGCTGCTGGACTATCGCGGCGAGTTTTACATGCAAATCTTTGCGTGGACGATGTGGACGGGGCTGTCGCTCCTGTTCCTCTACGTCGTGTTCGCGCAGGTCGGGGAACTGCGCGGGGTGACAGGCGAACGGTGGACGCGGGAGGACATGATTATCCTCAATGGCACCTTCGCCATTCTGGAGAGCCTGCTGCACGCTCTGGTGGTGCCGAACTTGGGGCGCCTGTCGGAGCAGATTCGCCACGGCACGCTCGACCTCGTGCTGACCAAACCCGCCAGCGCGCAGTTTCAGGTGTCCGCCCGCTACGTGCATTTCGGCGGCGTGTTCAACTTTCTGCTCGGCTGCGTCATCGTCGGCGTCGGCTTAAAGATGCGCGGGGGTGGCGTGACATGGCAGGGCGCGGCGATTTACGTCTACCTCGTCCTGTGTGGCTTCCTCATCGCCTACGCGCTTTGGTTTCTGTCGGTCACGTTGGCGTTCTGGTTCGTGCGGCTGGACAACATCGGCTGGCTGTTCGACCCCATCCTGCGCATCGCTCGATTCCCGATGGACATCTACCCCGGTCAACTGAAGTTCATCTTCACAACGGTTGTGCCGTTGGGATTTCTGACCACCGTGCCAGTGCAAACCCTGCTCGGACGCGCCCCGCTGACGGTGATGGCGACCGCCACAGGCATCGCCGCCGCGTTGCTTTACCTGTCCAACGCATTCTGGAAGTTTGCCCTGAGAAGATATGAAAGTGCGAGCAGCTAAAGTGACCAGTCATCAGTGACCAGTGAATAGTGAACCTCCTCAATTGGTTACTGGTCATTGGTCCCTGATGACTGGCCACTGGTTACTGGTCACCGGTCACTGGTCACCGGTCACTGGTCACTATGCCTGCCATCTCCGTTCACCACCTCCGCAAAATCTATCGCACGCACGTCAAGGAACCGGGCTTGTGGGGTTCGGTCAAAGGGCTGGTGCGTCGCCATTACCTCACAAAGGAAGCCGTCGCGGACATCTCGTTTGAGATTCAGCCCGGCGAGTTCGTGGGATTTCTGGGTCCTAACGGCGCGGGGAAGACGACGACGCTGAAGATCTTGAGCGGCGTGCTGCACCCGACCAGCGGCGAGGTGCGCGTGCTGGGGCATATCCCGTGGAAGCGCGAGCCAGCGTTTCAAAGGCAGATGAGCCTCGTCATGGGACAGAAGAACCAACTGTGGTGGGACCTGCCCGCCTACGAATCGTTCGTCCTCAACCGCGAGATCTACGAGGTTCCGCCCAAGCAGTTCCACGCCAAATTGGAGGAACTCGTTGAACTCTTCGGCGTGCGCGACCTGCTCCACGTGCAGGTGCGCAAACTGTCGTTGGGCGAGCGGATGAAGTGCGAACTCATCGCCAGTTTACTGCACAGCCCACTGGTGCTTTTCCTCGATGAACCCACGATTGGCTTGGACGTGGTCAGCCAGAAGCGCATCCGCGAGTTCCTCAAAGAATACAACCGCCGCACGCATATCACGATTCTGCTGACCAGCCACTACATGGAGGATGTGAAAGAACTCTGCGAGCGCGTCATCATCATCAACTTTGGGCGCATCGTTTACGACGGCGCGCTCGCCCACCTCGTCGAACGCTACGCCGACCAGAAGCGGCTCACCATCACCTTCGCCGAAGCCATCAACCATCAAGACTTCAGCCGCTTCGGGAAAGAGTTGGCACGCAGCGAGTTCAGCGTCACGATTGAAACCCCCCGCGCCGCTGCCACGCACGTCGCCAGCGAGATCCTGCGCACCTACAATGTCGCGGACATCGCCATCGAGGAGGTGGAAGCGGAGGAGGTCATCCGCGAAATCTTCGCGTCGGGGGAGGCAGGCACGGAACCGTAGGGCGCGCTTGACAGGAATCTCAAAGACCTCTACAATCAAGTCATGGCAACGCCATTCGACTTCGCGTGGAAATTGGTGTTCAACTGGCTGCTGAAGCGGGAGGAGGCGGGAAAACGTCATTGCGAGCGCAGCGAAGCAATCCCCTGCGTTGCAGCCATCTCCTCCGCAGGGGATTGCTTCGCTGCGCTCGCAATGACAGGCGTCTTCGCAGGAAAGGGCAAAACGCAAAAGTTTAGGACGTTTGACAAAATGGTTTGAGTGCTTCTCGCGGCACAATCTGTTGGAGTTCAAGTCGCCCAACGACCCGCTGACGGTCAAGGACTTCCATCGCATTTTGGGACGGGCGTATCTCTATGCCAGTGAGCAAGCCATGGAAGACCCCCGCGAGATGGTCGTGTGTATCTTATGTCCGCGCAAGCCGGTAAAACTCCTGACTCGCTCGCCCCAGATAGCGACGTTTGAGCGCGTGCAAGCCGGCGTGTATCGCTGCCATCATCCGCTCAACGTTTACGTGGTCGTGACAGCGGAGTTGCCGAGAGAGCCGAAGAACTATCCGCTGTTGCTGTTCACCAGTGGACAACAACAACGGAAGTTTCTGGAAGAGTTAGTCCGACAGAGACAAATCGAATTATTACGCATAGCGCCTCGTTTGTTTACTGAGGCTGTTGAGGAGGTGATGCCAATGGGGAAAGGCAACAGGAACTGGCCGACCCTGGAAGACAATCTGAAATACACTATTGAACGACTGGGCACGGAAAAGGTCATCGCACTTTTGCCTCCCGAAGTGCGATTGGCAGGGCTGAAAGGTGACGAGTTGCGCAAGGCGTTAGAAGGCGTCAACCGTGCTGAACTGCTGTGCGCTTTAGCCGACTTGGAGGCTCAGGAACAACCCCCTGCCCGACCGCGCCCGCGCGGCGGCAAAGCGGCGCGGAAGAGGTCGCGTTAGATGGAGCCCTTCGAGGGAGGGACACTATGAAACCTCTTGGAGGGGCTGTGCTGTCTGGTTGGCTGCTCGCCCTCAGCCTGCCGCCTTACAACGCCGAGTGGCTGGGCTGGTGCGCCCTGGCGCCGCTGTTCGGGGCGGCGCGCGGGCGGCGCCCTTTGGAGGCGATGGGGTTGGCGATGCTGGCGGGGCTGATGTGCGGCGTCGTTCACGCCCGCTGGCACTCGAACTCCCACGCCCTCCTCTTTGCTTACCTGCCGTTTCTCTGGCTGGCGATGTTGCTGGGCGTCGTGACTGCGCTGGCGGAAGCGACGCGGCGCATAATGACCCAGCTGGGGTGGACGTTCTTCGTCGCCTCGGTCGGTGTCAGCGCCGAGTGGCTGACGACTTTCACTCCCCTGCCTCTGAACATCGCGCTATGTCAGCACCGCAACCTTCCCGTCATCCAGATCGCCGACCTCACGGGTATCTGGGGGGTGTCGTTTCTGGTCTGGTTTGCCAACGCGGCGGCGGCGTGCCTCTGTTTCTCGCTCATGCCAGGTCGGCGCACGGTCAAACCACGTTTAGCGGACACCGCCGTGGGCGTGATTCTGCTTGCAGGAGCCGCCGCCGTGCCTCTCCTTTTTTACGGCTGGATGAAGTTGGCTCACTTTGAATTCAACTCCGATGCCGCTCGGCTCAGAGTTGCCGCCATTCAAGATTACACAGGCACGGAAACCGCCGACCTCGCTGAGCCCACCTCCCTGCAAACCGAGAGCGTGGACCGCGAAGCCATGACGCGCCGAGCCGCCCAACGCGGTGCGCAGTTCATCGTGTGGTCAGAAGGTTGTCTGGGCACAAGTTTCGCGCCCGACGCCCCCCGCAACCCGACGGCGGATTTGGCGCGAGCCTTGAACACTTGTCTCGTCGTGGGCTACACCGAACCCGCGCCGCCCAAGCCGTTCAACTGCGCCGCGCTCATCGCGCCCGACGGCAAAACCGTCGGCGTGCATCGGAAGATGTATCTCTTCATGGGCGAAAAACAAGCGGTGCAGCCCGGACGCGCGGCGAGGGCATTTGATGTGTCTTGCGGCACACTCAAAATTCGGGCGGGGATGTTGATTTGCTTCGACAACTGTTTCACGCACGTCACGCGGCGGTTGGTGCAGGACGGCGCGCAAATCGTCGCCATGCCGACGTTTGACCCACCGACGCCGCGCGGCGTGCTGCACTTCCTTCACGCCGCCGTGACACCGTTCCGCGCCGTCGAAAACCGCGTGCCGTTCGTGCGTTGCGAGTCCAACGGTCTGTCGCAAGTCGTCGCCGCCAGCGGGCGCATCGTGCAGGCAGGACCGCTTTACGCGCCCGCCCTCCTCGTCGCGGACGTTGTCCTCGGCAGCGCACCGCTCACGGCTTTCACGCGCTGGGGCGACTGGTGGGCGTACCTGTGCCTCCTTTTCAGCGTTGTCGTCGGCGCACGGCAATTGCTTTTCTCTTCTCCCCATGCTATACTGACGCGGTAAGGAGAATCGTCCTCATCGTCAGTCGTTGCTCTTGTCTCACCTTTAGCGACAACCGAGCACGAGGACGACGAGGACGATGATTTTCGAAGGAGGGCATGAACCATGAACGGCACCACCACGCTTATTTTAGGCGGTGGGTCTGGTGGCATCGTTACCGCGCATACGCTGCGGACACTGCTGCCGCAGGAACATAAAATCGTTTTGGTGGACAAACGCAACGCGTTCTATATCGGCGCCACGAAGACGTGGGTGATGATGGGGATGCGGACGCCGCAGGAGGTGACCCGCTCGCTGGACGCGCTCAAACGGCGCGGGATTGAGGTCATGCACACCTCAGTGAAGAGCATTGACCCGGCGAAGCGCGAGGTAGTGACCGGGAACGGTGTGCTGCGGGGGGATTATCTCGTCATCGCGTTGGGCGCGGATTTGAACATGGGGGCTGTTCAGGGATTGGAGCCAGCGGCGCATACCTTCTACACGATGGACGGCGCGATGCGCCTGCGGGATACGCTCAAGCGGTTCAGCGGTGGGCATATTGTTCTTCTCATCCCGCGTGTGCCTATCAAGTGCCCGCCCGCGCCCTACGAAGCGGTGATGTTGCTGCATTATGCCTTCAAAATGAGCGGGTTGTTGGGCAAAACGCGCCTGAGCGTTTACACGGTGGAACCCGCGCCGATGCCGACGGCGGGACCGGAGATGGGAAAGTTCATCAGCGGCTTGCTGGATGAACGCGGCATCGCCCTCCATACCTCGAAGCGCACGCAGAGCGTGGATGTCGCACGTCGCCTCATCCGCTTTGAGGACGGCAGCGAGGTGCGTTACGATTTGCTCATCGCCGTCCCACCGCACGAGGCCCCTCGTGCCGCGAAGGAAAGTGGCTTGACGAATCAAAGCGGTTGGATTCCCGCCGACCCCAAGACGCTGCAGACGGCGGCGGACCGCGTTTACGCCATCGGCGACGTGAGTGTCATTCCGCTGCCCGGTCGCTACAAACCCGACGCCCCGCTCGTGCTGCCCAAGGCGGGCGTGTTCGCGGAAGCGCACGGCAAGGTCGTCGCGGGGCAGATTGCCGCCCACGTTTTGGGCAAAGCCCCGTCCGAGGTTTTCGATGGCAAGGGGTTCTGCTATATCGAGACGGGCGACAGTCACGCCGTGCGCGGCGACGGCGATTTCTACGCCACCCCTCATCCGCGCATCACCTCGCGCGCGCCCGACCTGATGCAATTTCAGGAGAAGGAGGCGTGGGTGGAGAGTTTCATGAAAACGTATGTCACGTAGTGGTGGATGAAACGTCACCGCGTCCGCTGCGCCAGCATCTGCGCCCGTAGTTCCTCGAACGCCTGCAGGTCGCGGGCGGTGTCTTGGATGGCGGTCACTTCGGCGTCCAACTGACGGCGCAGGGTTTCCTCGACGGGTTGGGGGGATTGCTGCGTCTGCGCGTGGCGCAACGTGAGAGCAAGGGCATCGAGGGTGGCTTCGATTTTGGCGAGGCGCAGGGTGCAGCGGGAGATGTTTTGCTCCATGTCCTCCAGCAGGGACAGCGTGCGGCGTTTTTCGTGGAGGATGATGTCGGTGTCGCGTCGGGCGGCATCGTCGCGCAGGGCGGCGAGTTGCCGTTCGAGCCGTGCGATGTCGGCTTGCAGCGTGCGGCGGTCCACGAGTTGCTGGGCGTTACGGAGCCTTTGAATGTGCCGCGCCAGCCCGAACGCGCCATCGCGCAGGGCGGCGATTTTGTCGTGGAACGGAAACAAAGCGGCGGTGTTCCTTGCCGACGGCAGCGCAGGCAACACGGTATTTCTGCTGAATGTTCATCAGCGTTTGCTGCAGGTCGTGCGCCAATCCGCCCCACATCATCCGCCGCCGAATCACAAACGCCGCCACGGGCGCGAGGCGCGGCAGCAGCGGCACCACGAGCGGCGCTTGCAGCACGGTCATCTTCACTTCCCCTGATAGCGACGCCCGCACCTCCGACGGCGGAATGAGAAACTCATCCACGAACTTGTCCACGTTCACGCGCACGCCCACCGCCTTGCCTTCCCACTCGGACGGGATGCGGAAGACGTAACGATGTCGCGCCGGGTCTTCGCTCTCCAACATCGGCGGCTGCGGCGTCCACTGCAAATAGGGATGCCGCTTCTCGGGCTTTCCGTTTTCGTCCAGCAGATAGAGCGGGTCAAACAGCCTGCCGTTGTAAGAACAGCGAAACACCCCTTGCAACACGATGCGGTAGCCGAACCGCGTCATCTCCTTTAGCGTGGGGGTGGCGATACGCACGCCATCGGGTTGAAGCAGAGAGGAAGAAAGTTCAGTGTCGGGCATGGACTTCGGGTGAAACGTGAAACGTGAAACGTGATGCGTGAGAAGCCGTTTACGAATTACCCATCACGCGTCACGCCTCATCTCGTCATCTGATACCCCGCATACGTCAGCGACTTTTTGAGATACTGTCCCAACTCGCCGCTGGCGAGGTGGGGGGCATTGTGAAGTTGGGCGATGACGGTTTTGTAGCGGTCGAGAAGTTTGCCGTCTCTGTCGAGGTCCTTGTCGCGCCACAGTTGGGCGGCTTTGCCTAAGACGACCATGCGCTCGTCAATCCTCTTCACCGCTTCGGCGATGCGCCCTTGTTCGATGAGGGCGGCGGCTTCTATCAATGCCTCGCCGGTCTGGAAGCCCAGCAGGTTCTTCTTCACGTTCTTGTTGATGGAGGCGATCATCGTCTCGCGGTCGGGCACATACTCCACCGACACCGTTGCCCTCGCCTCGCGGTTCCGCTTGAACACGAGGTCTTTGTATTGGAGGAACACGTCGGCGACCTTGCGCGTTCCGCCGCCTGGGGGGATGGAGACTTCCAACATGACCACGTGGCTGTCGCCGCGATAGAAGTTGGGGATGAGGACTTTGATGCCCGGCTCATCGTCGTCCTTCTGGCGGTTCTGCGTGATGCCCAACTCCTCGTAAACCTTGCGGTCAATTTTCTTCTCTTCAGCTTTGACCTGTTGGACCTGCTCCGCGCTCAGTTGCGTCGCGCCCAGCACGCGCACCAGCCCCACCCCGTCGGCTAACTGGATGCGCAGTTTCAAGGCTTTGGCGACGATGTGCGTTAATTCGTCCAACTCTTGAGCGAACACCTTCTGCGTGTCCGCGCCGTCTTTGATGAAATGATAGTTGCCCTTGCCGTCGCGGGCGATGGACAGCATGAGGTCCTCGTTGAACTGCACGCCCACGCCGACGGCGGTGGTCTGAATGTCCTTGTCCACCTGCGCGGCAACGAGTTGCTGGAACTGTGCGGGGTCGGTGACGCCCGCCGTCACCTGCCCGTCCGACAGAGGAATGACGAGGTTCACGCCGTCGCGGGCGGCGTTTTTCCGCACCTCCCGATAACCCAACTGCAAGCCGTCGTAGATGTTCGTCCCGCCACCGGGCGTGAGGTGGGCGATGACGTTTTTGACGTGCGCCTTGTTGCTCACCTTCTGGGCGGGTGGGAGAAATCAGCGAAGGGGCGGGGTGGAGTGGACATCGGCATCCCCATCGGTTGAGAGGCAGCCGTCGCGGGTCCGCGAGGCGGGGGCAGCAGCGCCGGGGGAGTCGCGTCCATACCTCCGGGCGCACCTCCCGTCGCGGGCAGACCACGGCCGATCTCGCCAAGGGGCATCTGCGCCGCTTTCGTTGCCCTCGGCGCGCCCAGCGCCGACCACGGGGACCGGAGCGCCTCTATATGCGGCGACAC
>JANWYM010000125.1 GCA_025055355.1 Abditibacteriales bacterium | reverse complement strand
GACTCCGCTGGAGCGTCGCCCTCCCGGAAGTGCGGCTATTGTCAAGGGAGGCATGCTAAGATGATCAAGGTAGAACCCGGCAAAACCAAAATCGGCTGGATTGGCACGGGCGTCATGGGGCGCTGGATGTGCGAGCATGTCATGAACAAAGGCTTCCCCATGACGGTCTATAACCGCACTAAAGCCAAGGCGCAGCCGCTGCTCGACAAAGGCGCGACGTGGGTGGACTCGCCCAGAGCCGTAGCAGAAAACGCCGACGTGATTTTCACGATGGTTGGGTTTCCCGCCGACGTGCGCGAGACCGTGCTGGGCGAACACGGCACTCTGGCGGGCGCGCAGCCGGGGAGCGTCCTGGTGGACATGACCACCACCGAGCCGAGTCTGGCGCAGGAGATTTACGCCAAGGCGCAAGCCAAGGGCGTGTTCAGCGTGGACGCGCCCGTGTCGGGCGGCGACGTGGGGGCGCGCGAGGCGCGGCTCTCGATTATGGTCGGCGGCGACAAAGAGGTGGTGGACGCCTTGCAACCGCTCTTTGAAGCGATGGGCAAAAACATCGTCTATCAAGGCGGTCCAGGCGCGGGGCAGCACACGAAGATGTGCAACCAAATCATCATCGCCGGCACGATGATCGGCATGTGCGAATGTCTGCTCTACGGCTACAAAGCGGGCTTGAACTTGGAGACGATGCTGGCGTGCATTGCGCGCGGGGCGGCGCAGTGCTGGGCGCTGGACAACCTCGCCCCTCGCATTCTCAAGCGCAACTTCGACCCCGGCTTCTTCGTGGAGCACTTCATCAAGGACATGGGCATCGCCTTGGACGAAGCGAAGCGGATGGGGTTAAGCCTGCCCGGCCTCGCCCTGGTGCATCAACTCTATCTCGCCGTGCAAGCGCAAGGACACGGGCGCAAGGGCACCCACGCCCTGATGCTCGCGCTGGAGCAGATGTCCCAGACGACGATCGCAAGTCCCTGAGTTTTTGAGTTCATGGAGTTCATAGGTTCATGAGGCTCGTGAACCTATGAACTTCATCAACCCATGCACCATGCCATTGTGGGATGGGCGGTTTGAGGGGGAGATGGATGAACGCGTGCGGCAGTTCAGCGCGTCGCTGCCGTTCGACCAGCGGCTGGCGCGCTACGACGTGCAGGGCAGCATCGCCCACGCCCAGATGCTGGGCAAGTGCGGCATCATTCCGGCAGAGGAAGCGGAGCAAATCGTCACCCGCTTGCAAGCCCTCTTAGCCGCCATCGAGTTGGGGACGCTCTCACTGGACACCGACGACGAGGACATTCATTCCTTGATCGAGCGCGTCCTGACCGAGAGCCTGGGCCCTGTCGGCGGCAAACTGCACACCGCCCGCAGCCGCAACGATCAGGTCGCTTTGGACGTGCGAATGTTTGCCAAGGACGCCATCCGCGACTTGCAGCAGCGCGTCCGCGCCTTGCAGCAAACGCTGCTCCAACGCGCGGAGGAACACCTGGACGCTGTCATGCCCGGTTTTACGCACACGCAGCCCGCGCAGCCCGTCCTCCTGTCGCATCATCTGCTCGCGTATTTTTGGATGCTGCAACGCGATGCCGAGCGGCTGCAAGATTGCTTTGAAAGAACGGACGTCATGCCGCTGGGGTCCGCCGCCCTCGCCGGCACATCGTTTCCCCTTGACCGCGAATTCGTCGCCGCGCAGTTGGGGTTCAGCCGCGTGTCCGAGAACAGTCTGGACGCCGTATCCGACCGCGACTTCGTGATGGAACTCGTCTTTTGTTGCACCACTATCATGCTGCACCTCAGTCGCCTGTGCGAAGAACTCGTCTGGTGGAGCAACCCCGCGTTGGGCTTCGTGGAGTTTGATGACCGCTACGCGACGGGCAGCAGCATCATGCCGCAGAAGAAAAACCCCGACGTGGCGGAACTGGTGCGCGGCAAAAGCGGGCGCGTGGCGGGCGATTTAACCGCCCTGGTGACGATGATGAAAGGTCTGCCGCTGACCTACAACCGCGACATGCAGGAGGACAAGGAGCCGCTCTTTGACGCGGTGGACACGACGGCAATGTCCCTATCCGTGCTGAACGGCGCGGTGGCGACCCTGACCTTCAACGTCGAGAGGATGCGCGCTGCCGCCGCCGCTCGCTTCAGTTTAGCCACCGACCTAGCTGATTACCTCACGAAAAAAGGTCTCCCCTTCCGCGAAGCCCACCGCGTCGTCGGGCGCCTCGTGCGCGACTGCCTCGCCCGCCACCGCACCCTCGAAGAGATGAGCGTGGAAGACTTCCAACAGTTCCACCCACTCTTCGCGGCGGATGTGGTGGCACTGCTCTCCGTGGACGTCAGCGTGGCAGCGCGCAACGTGGTGGGCGGCACTGCGCCAGAAAGCGTACGGCAGCAGTTGGAAAAAGCCAAGCGTCTCGTGGAGGCGACGTCATCCTGAGCGCGGCGGGGCATCGCCTCGCCACTCCATCGAGGGCTTCGGCGACGGCGGCGTGGGCTGCTTCCGCTCAATATCGCAACTCCTGATACGTCGTCCGCGTGTAGCCAAAGACCCGCTTGAAATACTCGATGTCCTGCGGCGTCCCCAGCGCCTTCGCCAAGTTGTCGCCCAGTTTGACCGTGCCGTGCCCGTTGGCTTCCGTCACCTTGATAACGAGCGAGAGCGCGTCAAAGCCGAGGTCGTTGGTTAGGTTCGTGCCCCAGCCGAACGCGACCTTGATGCGCCCCGCAAAGTGGTCGGCGATTTTCACCATCGTTTCCACATCCAGCCCATCGCTGAAGACGATGAGTTTTTCTTGCGGGTCAACGCCGCAGCGCCGGTAGAACGCGATGGCTTTCTCGCCGAACTCGATGGGATCGCCGGAGTCGTGCCGCAGCCCCTTCCACTGCCGCGCCTGCTCGGGCGTCATGTCGCGGAAGAAGAAGTCGCTGCCGTAGTTGTCGCTGAGGGCGATGGACAAACTCCAACCATATTCCTCCCACCAGTCCTGTAACACCTTGTTGTGTGAGGCGCGGATCTCCTCCTCGCTGCCGTGCATGATGCCCGACATGACCATGAACATCTCGTGCGCGAACGTGCCAATCGGCAGCAGCCCGTATTGTCGCGCCAAGGCGACGTTGGACGTGCCTAACAACTGCTGCGGCACTTCTGCCGCTAACACGCGAATGACGTAATCCTGCCACTCTCGGCTGAACCGCCGCCGCGTCCCGAAGTCACTGAACACAATGTCTGGGTGACTGCGAAGAACTTTGATTTTCTCCGCGAGGCGGATTTTGCCGGTCGCATAAACAACGTCGCGCTCAAACTCACTGAGCCGCGACATGAGAGCGCGGTAATACAACTCGTTCACGATGGACAGGGCAATCGTCTCCCAGTAAATCGCTTCCGCCCACGCGCCAGAAAACTCTATGTTGTAACTGCCATCCGCTTGTTCCAGATGATACGCCGGCAGTTGCAGCCCCTTCAGAAACTGCAAGTAATCCTCGCAAAACAAGTTGGGCTTATAGGCGGTGATGCCGCGCAAGTAATCCAGTTCCTCGTTACGGAACCGCAGCGTGCGCACGTGGTCGAGTTCGCGGCGCAACTCGTTCTCGTCAATCACCTCTGCTAACCTCACCCGTCGCGTGCGATTCGTGAAGGTGTATTTGACGGGCACATCGGGGTAACGCTTGAACACGACCTGCCCCATGGTGAACTTGTAGAAATCTATATCCAGCAAGGACTGGAAGATGGGCATGGCGGACACCCTCCTGTTCCGCCAAGAATTATAGTCAGAGCACGCCCAAGAAACAACCAGCCGTCCTGGTGGATACACTGTTTCAGTAAGTTCCAATGCCTGTCATGGCAAGTGTGGTAGAGCCATCCCTTTGTCCGTCATGGTGCGCGCAGCGCAGCAGTCCCCCTGCGCGTGAGGGTGTCATGGCGAGCGCAGCGCAGCAATCCCCTGCGGTGGGGATTGCTTCGTCGCTTCGCTCCTCGCAATGACATGGGTGCTGCTATGGCGAGCGAAGCGAAACAATCACCTGCGCGTGAGAGTGTCATTGCGAGCGCAGCGCAGCAATCCCCTTCGTTCGGACGAGATAGCTTCGTCGCCCCGCTCCTCGCCATGACATTCGAAACTTACTGGGGTCTGGTCCGCTCTTAACCGCCGGGTAGGACTCTATGCCGGCTGACCATTCTGCTCGAAGCAGGCGGGATGCGTCCAGAATCTGCTTCAGCAGACTTCTTGCCTTGGGACACCCCCATCACCTTCGCCAGCTCCTTGCGCCATGCCTCGACGGAGGGGGTTCCCTTAAGCACCGCCCGCACGATACCCTTGCCGTCTACGACCACCGCCTTCGGGAGCCTCCAGCCCCACTTGCGGAACACCTCCATTTTCGGGTCGTGCAGACAGGGGAACGTAAGTCCCTGTTTGTTCCAGAGAGTCGGCACTGGGGCGGGATTGAGGTCCACGTTAACGCCCAGCACGGTCAGACCTTGAGGGGAAAGTTCACGGTGAATGATTTCCAGCGCGTCCAAGCCGCGCACGGAGGACTTATACTTATGTTGGTTAGACCAGAAGTAAAGCAGCAGCGGCTTCTCTGGCGCCGTCTTGATAGGGAAAGGTTGGCCTTTGCGGGTCCAAAGCACTGTCGGCGGCAGCAACAGCCCAATGCGCCGCCGTGCGACGGTATCATCAGGACTCGGACAGACGCGCATAATAT
Organism: Abditibacteriales bacterium; assembly: GCA_025055355.1. Lineage (GTDB taxonomy): Bacteria > Armatimonadota > Abditibacteriia > Abditibacteriales > JANWYM01 > JANWYM01. Next base: position 4,610 of record JANWYM010000125.1, on the reverse strand, counting down.
CAAACTGAATCTTGTAGAGTTGGTGCTCGCGTCTGCCTTCTTCGGTGCGCAGGTCGAACGAAAACGGCGATGTGACGCCGGGGGTAAAGAGGTCATCGCTCAATGGCGCGTCGTATTTAACTCTATTGATCACCACGTCAGCAGCGATAACGTTGTTGCGCCTGTGCGACGAGAAGTAGCGCAAGCCCCGGACGCGACGCGTGGCGGGGTCAAGGTAAAGTTCCCACCGCACGTGGTAGGCGGGCAGGCGCATGAGGAATCGCAGCATCCGGGCGGGGGCGTTGCGGTAGACACTCGACCGCGCCTCTGCCTGCACCACCCGCTCCGGCAGGATTTCCTCCGGCGGCCATGAGGGGAAGAATTCATCGATGCGTCGGTCTCCGCCGCGAGGGCGTTGACCAAAGAGAATGTCCTGGAGATGACCTGGCACGGGGGACGCAAAACCCGCAGGCGCAATGCAGCGGGCGGAGAAATCCACCACGTAGGTTTGTTGTCCATCGCTCACGAAACGCCGCTGATGTCCTCGGTCATCCCACACATCCCAGCGGAACTTGTTGGGAGCCTTGAACCACCCTTCAATGTGCGTTATAAAATCTGTGCGCTCTGGGGGCTTGGTATTGTAGTGGCGATACAGCCCTACAAAGTGGGCCGACCGCACATTGCGCATGACCTCCAGTGTCCGTTGCCATTCCCGGCTGGGCGTCGTGCGCAAGGTCAACGTCGCCACCGAACCGATGAAGAGAACCACCAACGCACCCGCGAGCACCGCCCGACGCCGACCGCTGGACAAAACGCCCGACAATTGGGACACCGCCGCCCGCCAGCGAACGAGGGGTGACGGCTTCTGCCTCCCCAGCGTCTTCACCAACACGCGCGTCACGAAGTCGGAACGCACGTCGGGCAGCGGCGCGGCAGCGAAGGCGTTCCACGCCTGTTGCAGAGCCCTCAACTCCGCCGCGCAGTCGAAGCAACTACCGACGTGGAGTTTGACTTCACTTGACAGGTTTTCATCTAATTCGCCGCCGACGTAAAGCGGCAGCAGTTCGCCACATTCAACGCAACGCATTGCGTTCACCTTTGTTATCGCCCGGTGGCGCCATCGGACATCGTTCGTCCCCCTGCGCCTGCCAGCGTTTTTTGAGTAAAACTCGCCCCCGATGAATCCAACTCAACACCGTCCCCACCGGCACCCCACACTCCATCCCCTCTAACGCCCGCAGCGACAGCGCTAAGCGCCGCGCTAATTCGGCGTCTTGGTCGTCCGCCATGTCCTGCCCTCCGAAGGGATTTCGTTAGGTTAGATGCAGCAGGAGTTGGGTTTATTGCGACTTTTTTGTATTGGCTGATTTTATGATATACTGCATGAGTTAAGGACGAGAGTAGGGCGGCGTCTCCGCCCCCGCCTTTGCCCCGTTTGCCGCCCTGTTCCGGTCAACGCGACAGGGGCAGGGACGGAGATTCTGCCCTACTTTCCTGCGCCATGAAAATTGAACGTTCCGTGAGAAAGGATGATACGATGGATAGACTGCTATTTCTCTTGTTCATCTCATTACTGGTCGCCTGCCTCGTCGCGGCGGCGCAGAACCGGACGCCGCTGGACTTCCGCGCTCCGGCGCGCCTGCCCGATGTCGCGGAAATGCTCTCGCCCTCTGAAGTGCATCTCACTGGCTACCTCAGCGCGCGCGTGGCGAACAACGCGAAGAACCGTCTGCTCGCAGTCGCCGAAGAGCCGATGCTGGAAGGTTTCCGTCATCGCCCCGGCAAGCAGGCGTGGATCGGTGAGCATGTCGGCAAGTGGCTGCACGCGGCGACGCTGGCATGGGCTTACACGGGGGATGCCGCACTGCGCGAGAAGTTGGACCGCGTGGTGACGGAACTGCTCAAGTGTCAGGAGGCGGACGGCTATCTGGGCACTTACACGCCTGACAAACGCTTCGGGCTTTACCCCGGCTCGGATTGGGACGTGTGGGTGCATAAATACAATCTGATTGGGCTGTTGACTTATTACCAATACACGGGTAACGCAGCGGCTCTGGAGGCGTCGCGCAGAATCGGCGATTTGCTGATTGCCACTTTCGGCCCGGGCAAGAAGAGCCTCATCGCCGCTGGCACGCACGTCGGCATGGCAGCGACCAGCGTGCTGGAGCCGATGGTGTTGCTCTACCGTCTCACGGGCGATGAACGTTATCTCCACTTCGCCCGCTACATTGTCAGTGCGTGGGATGAGCCGAACGGTCCGAAGATCATCCGCACGCTGACGACGGAAAAGCGCGTGGACAAAACCGCCAACGCCAAAGCCTACGAGATGCTCTCCAACCTCGTCGGGCTGTGCGAGTTGGCGCGGGCGACGGGCGAACGGAGTTATCTGCAACCGGTCGTGAATGCGTGGGAAGACATTGTTGCCCATCATCTCTACCTCACTGGCACGGCGAGTCAGAGCGAATACTTCCACGCGCCGCACGATTTGCCCAACCATCCGGGCGCAAACGTCGGTGAGACCTGAGTGACGGTGACGTGGATTCAGTTGAATTCCCAACTGCTTCGGCTCACCGGCGACGCCCGCTACGGCGACGAATTGGAGCGCACTTACTACAACCATCTCTCGGCGGCGCAGCGACCCGACGGCGCGATGTGGTGCTACTTTACCGCGCTCGAAGGCACCAAGCCCTACGGTCCGGGCATCAACTGCTGCGTCTCCAGCGGACCGCGCGGCATGGCGCTCGCGCCGCAGGTGGCGTTCCTCACGTTCCGCGAAAGTGGTGGGGAGAGTTTGGCGGTCAACCTCTTTGAATCGGCGGACATCACCACAACGTTGGGCGGGCAGAAGGTCACAGTGAACGTGCGGTCAGAATTCCCGCGCAAAGGGGCGATGACGCTTACCGTCAAAACCGAGAAGCCCGTCACGTTTGGTCTGCGGGTGCGCTCGCCGCAGTGGGCAGAGCCGCTGAAGGTGCGGGCGAATAGAAAGGAAGTCACCGGTCCGCGCGGCGGTTGGGCGACCTTTCCTGCGCGTCAGTGGCAGAACGGTGACCGAGCCATCGTCACGTTCAATGTTCCTGCGCGGCTCGTCATCGGCGAACATACGAACAGAGGGCGCGCTGCGCTCGCGTGGGGACCGATTGTGCTGGCTTACGATGAGGGCAAAAACCGTGGGCTGCCGCCGGCGCCGTTTTTGGGGTTGACAGATAGCCGACCGCCGTTTACGCTGAAATCGGCGATGCCGTTGGCGTTTGAGGCAAAAGTCGTTTCCCCCCGCGACAAGGAGGCGAAGTCTGCTGTGTTCGTCCCGTTCGCCGATGCGGGCAGCGACGGCAGCCGCTACCGCGTTTGGCTGCACGCGCCCGGCGTGCCGTTGCCGCAGAACGCCTCGCTGTTCGCGTTCGCCCGCGAAAGCCGCTCGCGGCAGGGCAACGTCGTCGGCGACATCAGCGACGGCGACTTCCACTCGTTTGTTGTCACCTTCGATGGCACGGCGCGCGATGAGGACTGGTTCGCTGTCAGCCTCGATAAACCCGTGACCATTCGCCGCATCGTCTACGCCCACGGCAGGACCTTCCACGACGGCGGCTGGTTCGATGCCAGCGCGGGCAAGCCGCGCATTCAAATTCAACGCACAAAAGGCGGCGCGTGGGAAACCGTCGGCACGCTGGACGATTATCCCGCGACGACGGCAACTGACCCGAAGGGCTTGAAGCAAGGCGAATCGTTCACCCTGCGGCTGAGAGAGCCAGTGACGTGCGTAGCGATTCGCATCATCGGCAAACCCGCGTGCGGCGACAACCCGAGGCAAGCGTTCTCATCATGTGCGGAGTTGCAGGGGTTGGTAGAGTGACGGGGAATAGGAGACACGAAGGGCGCGAGGAGAACTCTCCTCCCTTCGTGGGAGGGGGAAAGGGCAAAACGCAAAACTTTAGGCAGTTAAATTGAACCCACTACGCAATGCCAGCCCTCAATTTTGATCGGGGGACTTTTTCGTTATGATTTATCAGGGGGTCATTATGAACGACAAACTCAACTGGGGCATCCTCGGCACCGGGCGCATTGCCCAAACGTTCGCCAAAGCAGTTATCAACTCCAACACCGGCAAACTCGTCGCCGTCGGCAGCCGCACGCAGGAGGCGGCGGAGCGGTTCGGGGAGGAGTTTCAGGTGCCGCGTCGTTACGGCAGTTACGAGGAATTGCTGCGCGATGATGTGGTGCAAGCGGTCTACATTTCGCTGCCGAACCATCTGCACGCGGAGTGGACTATCAAGTGCGCGCAGGCGGGCAAGCATGTCCTGTGTGAGAAACCGCTGACCGTCAACTTCGCGCAGGCGATGACGGTGATTGAGGCGGCGCGGTATCATGGCGTGTTCCTCATGGAGGCGTTCATGTATCGCTGCCACCCGCAAACGGCGCGGCTGGTGGAACTCATCAAGGAAGGCGTCATCGGCGAGGTGCGGTTGATTCAGGTATCCTTCGCTTACAACCTCGGTCCTAAGTATGAGAACATCCGCCTGAGCAACCCCTGCGCGGGGGGCGGCATCATGGACGTGGGCTGCTACACGACCTCCATGGCGCGGTTGATTGCGGGCGCGGCGGTGGGCAGGGACTTCGCTGACCCCGTTGAA
>JANWYM010000124.1 GCA_025055355.1 Abditibacteriales bacterium | reverse complement strand
TTCGCCCGCCAGGCGCTCTCCTCCCGGCGGCGCGCCGCGGCGGAGCGGCTGCGCGCGGCCCTGCTCCTCGCCTCGCGGCGGGCGCTGCCGCGGCTCCTCGCCGAGGCCGGGATCGACTGCGGCTTCCGCGAGAGCGGCGTGGTGCTGATTGCCATTCCCGTCACGCTCGCGCTGACGCTGCTGGTGTTTTTCCTCTACGGCTACACGCTCAACCGCATCACGCTGTTCGCGCTGATCTTCTCGATTGGTATTCTCGTGGACGACGCAATTGTCGTCGTGGAAAACATCGTGCGACACTTCCGCTTGCCCGAAAACGCCGGACGGCCATTGCTCGAAGTCGCATCGGAAGCGGTGGATGAGGTGGGCAACCCGACGATTCTGGCGACGTTCACCGTCATTGCCGCCGTGCTGCCGATGGCGTTCGTGGGCGGCTTGATGGGCCCTTACATGCGTCCGATACCGATTGGCTCCTCGGCGGCAATGTTGTTCAGCATGTTCATTGCGTTCGTCATTTCGCCGTGGGCGGCGATACGATTGTTGAAGAAAGAAGGTGGACACGGAGGCAACCACGAACACGCGCCCGAAGGCTTCACGACGCGCCTCTACCGCAAGTTTATGGGCGTGCTGCTGCATAAGGCGGCGGCGCGGTGGGCGTTTCTCATCAGCGTCGTGCTGTTGCTGCTTGGCGCCGTGGCATTTATTCCGTTGAAGTGGGTCACGGTGAAGATGCTGCCGTTTGACAACAAGAGTGAGTTTCAGGTCATCATTGACATGGACGAAGGCACGACGCTGGAACAGACCGCGCAGGTGACGCGAGAGATCGGCGACTACCTCGCCACCGTGCCGGAGGTCGTCAACTACCAGATGTATATCGGCACAGCCAGCCCCTACAACTTCAACGGGTTGGTGCGGCACTACTTCCTGCGAAGCGGTCCCAACGTGGCAGACATTCAGGTCAACCTGCTACCCAAGCACGACCGCACAGCGCAGAGCCACGACATCGCCAAGCGCGTTCGCCCGAAAATTCAGGAGATTGCCGCCCGGTATGGGGCACGCGTGAAAATCGCCGAGGTCCCGCCCGGTCCACCCGTGCTGCAAACGCTGGTCGCTGAAGTTTACGGACCCGACTACGAGAAGCAACGCGAACTGGCACGGCAAATCCGCGAGATTTTCAAGCGCACCGAGGGCGTGGTGGACGTGGACTGGTATATGGAAGCCGACCAACCCGAATACCGCTTCGTGGTGGACAAAGAGAAAGCCGCCCTGCACGGCATCAGTGCGGAACAGGTGACGCGCACGCTGCACCTCGCCCTCAACGGCATGAGCGTCGGCTTGGCGCATCAGCCGCTGGAGAAAGAAGACCTCCACATCTTCCTGCGCCTGCCGCGCGCCCAGCGTTCCAGCGTCGAAGACCTCAAGGAGATCAAAGTAGGGGCGGGCGTCTCTGCCAGCCCGACAGTAGGGGCGGGCGTCTCTGCCAGCCCGACAGTGGGGGCGGGCGTCCCTGCCAGCCCTTCCCTCGTGCCGTTAAGCGAACTCGTGAAGGTTGAACCCGGCACCGCCGACAAGAGCATTTACCATAAAAACCTCATGCGCGTCGTCTACGTCACCGCCGACGTAGGGGGAAGGGAAGAGAGCCCCGTCTACGCCATCCTCAAACTCAACAGCGAACTGAAGAAACTTGCGCTGCCGTCCCAATCCGCAATCGAAATCTGGAACACCCGTCAGCCGTTCACCTCCGACCGCTGGGCGGTGAAGTGGGATGGGGAGTGGCACATCACCTACGAGGTGTTCCGCGATTTGGGGCTGGCGTTCGGGGCGGTGATGATTCTGATTTACGTGCTGGTTGTCGGCTGGTTCCAGCACTTCAAGACGCCCCTTGTCATCATGGCGGCGATACCGTTTTCACTGGTGGGCATCCTGCCCGCGCACGCGGCGCTGGGCGCGTTCTTCACCGCGACCAGCATGATTGGCTTCATCGCCGGCGCGGGCATCGTCGTGCGCAACTCCATCATCCTCGTGGACTTCATCGAACTCCGCTTGCAGCAGGGCATGCCCCTTGATGAAGCCGTGATTGACGCGGGGGCCGTGCGCTTCCGCCCGATGATGCTCACGGCGGCGGCGGTGATCGTCGGCAGCGCGGTGATCCTGTTCGACCCGATTTTTCAAGGCTTGGCGATTTCGCTGATGGCAGGTGAGATTGCGAGTTTGCTGCTGTCACGGATGACGGTGCCGGTGCTTTATTTCTTGATGAAGCGGCGGGAGAGAGGGGGACAGCACGGCGTCGCATAACGCGGCCTCATGAGATAGCCCGCCGGTGTGATGAGGTGTGTAGAGAAAACGCAAAACGCCTGCTACTTCGATGCCTCCAGACTGGCGCAAACTAACTCTTCATCGTTGCGGGCGAAGACGTGCTTGTAAGCGAAGGCAGGGTGCGACCAGCAGACACCGCCCCGCTGCGGGAGTTGTCCCGTGGTCGGCTTGATGAGTTGCGCGCGGCTGATCTCATCGAAGCCTTGCGGCGTCAGGCGTCCGATGATGAGTTGTCCCCGTTCGTTGAACATCCACACGCGGTCGCCGTGGCGGACGAAATGAATCGTCGCCCACCGCGCGCGCGGCACCGCGTCGAGGTTCTCCCAGAGACGGTCGCCGTTGCGGGCGTCCAAACAGCGCAGTTCGCCGTAACTGTCCACGCCGTAGATGTAGTCACCCATGAGTAGAGGGGTGGAGATGATGGAGTGCAGGGCGTCGGTGCTGCGCTCGTTCTGTCCGCGCCGCTGCCAGATTTTTTCGACCGCTGGCCTATCGGACAACAGACGCAGCATCAGCGAGCCATCGTAAAAGCCGCAGAGAAAGAGCCGGTCCTTCTCGACAACAGGCGTGGCGACGCCCAGCGGCATGTTGACCGGCGGGAAGGGATATTCCCAATACAATTGACCCGAGGCGGCGTCGAGTCCCACCACGCGGTCGCCGGTCCAGCAAATCAGCACCCGCTTGCCCGCCTGCGTGATGACAATCGGCGATGAGTAGTTGGCGCGGTCGTTCAACGCCCGCCAGCGTTCCTGCCCGGTCCTTTTGTCGAAGGCAACGAGGCAGGCGTTGTCGCTACCGCCGATGTGAACGATCACCAAATCCCCCTCAATTAACGGCGATGCCGCAATGCCCCATATCGGCATCCGAATTTTGTAGGCGGCGTTAAGGTCTTTGCCCCACAGCACTTTTCCCGTCACCGCATCGAGGCAATGAAGGTTGCCCATCGCACCCAGGGCATAAGCGCGTCCTGCGTCAATCGTCACCGACGCCCGCGGACCATCGGGATAGCCGATGCCCTCGTAGACGCACTCGTAAGCGAACGTCCAAAGCCTTTTGCCCGTCTGCCAGTCGAAACAGTGAACGCGCTCCTGCTCCGTCGGTTCTACGATGCGGTCCATCACGTAAACCCTGCCGTCGGCGACGGTCGGTCCGCTGTAACCGTTAGAAATCGGGACACGCCAGCGGATTTTGATTTCCGGGCTGTCGAATTTCTCAATGATGCCCGTTTCTCTCCACACGCCGTCCCGATGCGGTCCGCGCCATTGCGGCCAGTCATCGGCGCGCGCTGTGGTAAGCCATGCGCTCAGGCAACATATCAGTCCCCACATCTTTCGGCTATTTCTCCGCATCTTTCCCTCCACGTCCTCCTCCCGGTGTGATTTCATGGGTCGTGTTGTCTGTATGCAGAGTTATCACAGACGGCATTTTCATTCGACGGTGACTCTCTCCTCCCTTCCGTTCAGGCGCGATGCGCAGGGAGGACCAATGACCAATTGACAACGCTCCCCCTTTGCGGTATGCTTTCTCCAATCAGTAGGGTTTGGGAGGCGCACAGATGCGTCATCGCGTGGCTCTCATTGGATTGGGCAACATCGCGCGCGCGCACTTATGCGGCTACCTGTCCGCCGAAAACGCTGACCGCGTGGAGGTCGTCGCGGGCGCAGACATCAGCGAAGAGGCGCGGCAGCGGTTCGCTGAATTCGGGCGGACCTACGCCGACTATCGGGAGTTGTTAGAACGCGAGCGACCGGATGTCGTTTCTATATGCACATGGCCCTCTCTGCATCCGGAGATGGTGGAATCTGCCGCCGCAGTCGGTGTGAAAGGGATTCTATGTGAGAAACCGATGGCGGTGGACTTGGGAGGTGCAGACCGCATGGTGTCCGCCGCGCGCGCCGCGCATGCCGTGCTGGTGGTGGGGCATCAGCGGCGTTTGCTCCCGCGCTACACTCGCGCACGCGAGATGATTGCCCGTGGCGACATCGGTGAGGTGGTTCAGGTGAGCGCGATTTGCGCGGGAGATTTGCTATCGGACGGCACTCACGCGGTTGACCTGCTGCGCTTTCTGACGGGCGACGTGCCTGCCGTCTGGGTGATGGGCAACGTCGACTTGCGCGAGATACGTATGCGCTACGGACATCCCGTGGAAATGGGAGCATTTGCCGCCATTCATTTTGCCAACGGGGTGAGAGGCACGCTGGAAACGGGGATGTGCGCCCGCCCCGGCTATCAGCGCCTGTTGGTTTACGGCAGCGAGGGTCAGATCGAGATCGGCGGTGACAACCCTGTTGCCGGGGAGCCGCCGCTGCGGGCGCGCGTTCGCGGGCGGAGTGAATGGGTCGTGCCGTCACTTCCGCACGTCGAGGCGTTCGCCCGCGAAATCGCCTTACTGCTGGACGCGGTAGAACGCGGCACACCGCACCCGCTGGACGGCGTTTCGGCGCGGGCGACGCAGGAGATACTCATGGCGGTGTTTGCATCGGCGTTACAGCACACGCGGGTGGACTTGCCGCTGGATGTTACTGAACATCCGCTCATCGCATGGCGCAACGGACGGAAACCATGAAGCCACTCCGGCTCTTGCTCGTAACGCGAGCGAGGTCGTTGGCCCCTTAGCCTGTTAGCCTGTTAGCAGGTTGGCAGGTTGGCACGTTTCGCGTTTTACGTGCCAACCTGCCAACGATAGAGGAACGCATCATGAAATTAGGAGCCAACTCGGTTCTCTTCGGCGGCTACGATATGGAGACCGCCTTCAAGTATATTGCGATGTCTGGCTATGATGGCATCGAACTGTCGGCGATTGAGGGCATGAGTGAGCATCTCGTGCTGTCACGGTGGCGCGAACTCGTCCCGGAGATTAAGCGGCTGTCCCAAACTTACGGTCTGGAGCTGTTGGCGATAGAGCAGCCGTCACAAGACCCAGTGAAGATGGAGCAGGCGTTTCAGGCGGCGGTGGAACTGGGCATCCCCATCGTCAACTGCGGACCGGGCGGGAAGTCAGATGACGAAGAGGCGTGGACGCAGGTCATTGACTCGCTGGGCAAACTGGCGGACATGGCAGAGAAATACGGCGTGACGCTGTGCGTGAAGGCGCACGTCGGTGGCAGCATTTACAACACCCCGACGACGCTGCGGGCGATGCGGGAAATCACCTCGCCCGCGTTTGGCATTGACATGGACCCCTCACACATTCACCGCGCGGGTGAAAACCCCGTCGAGGCGCTTGCTGCCGTTATCTCTCGCGTGCGGCACGTCCACATCCGCGATTGCAAGGGGCGCGAGCGCGGACCGGGCAAACCCGAGATGCAGGCGAACGGGCGCGGTGACATTGACCTCGTGGGTTACATCCGCGTGCTGCACGAGCACGGTTACGCCGGACCGCTCGACCTGGAAATCATCGGCGCGAAAGATTACCCACTGGAACAATGTTGCATCATCGCCGCCGAATCGCGCGGGCACATGCAAGCGTGCCTGCAAGCGTGCGGGGCGCGGTAGGGTATCAGTGGCTCAAGAGAGCGCACCGGAAGCCACCCGATCACGGAGGCTATCGCGGCGCGGCGGGAGACACGGCGCGGGGATGCGTCTTGCGATAGACCTCCTTGAGTTGTTCCGTCGAAACGTGGGTGTAAACCTGCGTCGTGGCGATGTCGGCGTGTCCGAGCATCTCCTGGATGGAGCGCAAGTCCGCGCCGTGTTCGAGCAGGTGCGTGGCGAAGGTGTGTCGGAAGACGTGAGGGGAGATGCGGCGCGTGATGCCCGCGCGTTGGGCGTGGCGCTGAAGGAGTTGTTGGACGTTGCCCCGACAGAAGCGTCTGCCGCGCACGGTCAGAAACAGCGCGCGCTCGCCGGTGCGCTCCGCTAATTGCGGGCGGGAGAAAGAGAGATAATCCGTCAACGCCTTCCGCGCCGCCGCGCCCACAGGCACGATGCGCTCCTTGTTTCCTTTGCCAATGCAGCGCAGAAAACCGGCTTCGAGGTTGACATCGTTGACGTTCAACCCGATGAGTTCCGACACGCGCAGCCCCGTCGCGTAGAGCAGTTCCAGCATCGCCTTGTCACGCACGCCCAACACCGTGAACGGCAGCGGCGAGGACAGAATCTTCTCCACCTCCGCGAGCGTCAACGTCTGCGGCAGCCGCCGCGCAACCTGCGCCGACTCCAGGTTCGCCGTCGGGTCCGCGTCCAACCGCCGCTCGCGCACGAGAAAGCGATACAACGTCGTCAGCGCCGACAACTTCCGCGCCACCGACGTATCCGCCAATCCCCGCTCGCGCAACTGTTTCAAGTAGCGCAGCACCGTCCCCTCGTCCGCTTCCGCAAAGGACGAACGCTTGAGTCCCGTCAGAAACGCGACGAACTGCTCCACATCCACGCGATACGCCCGCAGCGTGTTCTCCGCCAAACCGCGCTCGACGCGGAGATGGTCGAGAAAGGAGGTCAGGTCCTCGAAGAAGGTTGTCATAACTTGCCCTCGAGCAGTCGCCGGACGTCGCTTAGAGCCTATCCGCAAACTCTCCCCTCCTTACCAAGGAGGGGTCGGGGGAGGTCCAGAACAAGTCACAATACCCCCCGGTGGTCCTCTTGGTCAAGGGAGAGAGCAAGGTTTGCGGATAGGCTCTTAGAATGAAGTTGTTAGGGGCTCGCATCGCGCTCACCGTTGCTGGCTCTTCGTCAAACAGGCTGCGCTGTTCACTCTCACTGCCTCCTTCCGTCATGCTGTCGTGAGAGATTATACATTGACCGAGCGCTACGGGTCAAAGCCTGCAGAGGGCTGGCGGGGATGCACTATCCTGACTATACCCACCACACTCGACTTCTCAACTCTGCGATGTGCTGTTCTACCACTGACCGCACTTCCCGACACGCGGCGATGAGTGGGTCGAGGACTTCGGAGGGCACCTTGCCCCGCGCCTTGAGCGACTCCAGCGCGGCAAGGCATTTGTCCGCAGCGGCGAGAGAGCGCTTGCAGCAGACGATGTTGCCGCACAAGGTGTGGTCCTCGTAGCCCATGGCGTGTCCGCCCGCGATTTTGACGGCGATCAGGCGACTCTCGGAGAACGCCGCGATCAGGTCGTCGTCGGGTGGGTCTGCTTCTGCCTGAACGTAAGGTCGAAGCAAGTTGTGGCATTTCAGCCCGAACTCAAAACTCCGCGCGTAAGCGGGCAGGGCGCGCAAACCCTCTTCGCGGCGGCGTATGAACTCCTCAATTTCCTCGTCGTGGACCGCCGCTTCTGCGATGGAGTTCATCCATTCCACATCCGCTGCTGTGCCCTCGTCATCTGGTTCATCCCAGCCCATCTCGCGGGCGATTATCTCATCGCAGTTGGGGTCGTCCATGAACGTCTCCAACAACTCGCCATATTTCGCGGCGCGAATTTCGCTGCATTCGATGAACTTCTCCCACTCCTCTTCCGTCCATGGGCGGTCGTCGAATTCGTTTTCTTTCATGCGTTGTTGCCTCCTGCTGCTCTTCTTGTCATTGCGGGCGCAGCGCAGCCATCTCCTCCGCAGGGGATTGCTTCGTCGCTGCGCTCCTCGCAATGACAAATCCCCGACTACCACTCTGCCACCGGATACGTGTAATTGTATCCTATCCTCACGCGCTGGACTGTGCCTGCATCGTCTAACTCAAACACCACTAACTCGCCATTGGAGGAGTAGCCGTCTTTGCTCTCGATGCGGAAGGTGTGTTCCGCCACGGGGATGAGTTTGGTGATGGCAAAGGTCGGGTCGGGTAGCGACGGGTCAATCGCCACTAACTCGCCGTTGAGAATCAGCACTTGCAAATCGCCCCAACCGTTGCGATACTTACCCACGTAACGCTGCCAGTCAGGTTGAGGCTCAGGTTTCACCTCGGGCTTCACGGCTTTGAGGATAGCGGGGGCAACCCACTGGAAGGCTTTCTCCACGAACATCAGCGGGTTGCCGTCGTCGGCGTTGGTCAACGCGATGACGGCGATTTTGTCGTCGGGGCGCAGGTGCAGCAGGGTGCGATAGCCCCGCACCGCGCCACCGTGTCCGATGGTCGTTTTGCCGTTCAGCCGCATGACGCGGAAGCCCCAACCCCAGCCCGCCTGCCAATCGGGGTCAAGCCAGTGGACGCGGTGCATCTCGCGCAGCGTGCTGCCCTTGAGGATTTGCGATCCGCCCGCCGCCCCATCGCGGAATTGCAGCATCGCAAACCGCGCCAAGTCTTCCACCGTTGAGGACATGTTCCCAGCGGGCGTGATGCCCTTGCAGTCGGTAAACGGGCAAATCTCGCGGCGGTTATCTGGCATCCTGCGCCCGTAGCCGGTGGCGAGGCGCGGATGGTCAGGGTCGGGCGAACGGACGAACGTGCTGCTCATGCCCAGCGGGTCAAGGATGTGCCGCTGCACGTAGTCCGCGTAGTCCATGCCCGACACCGCCGCGACAATCTCGCCCGCGAGCGACAGGGCAAGGTTGGAATACTTCCATGTGTCCTCTGGAGGCAGGATCGTCTCCTGCCGTGGCAGGGTTTCTATCATCTCTTCGCGGGTCGGAAAGCGGTTGTCCGTCCAGTAGGGGAACGCCGCTTCACGCGGCAGCCCCGAGGTGTGCGTGAGTAGGTGCGCGATCGTGATGGGCGGCGCGTCAGGGTGGCGGTTCTGCACGTCGAACCACGGCAGATGTTTTATGATGGGGTCGTCCAATTGCAACTTCCCCGCGTCGCGCAGTTGCAGCACGGCAGTCGCAGTGAACAACTTCGTGATGGACGCGATGCGGTAAATCGTCTGCGGCGTCGCGGCAATTTTCTGCTCCACGTTCGCGTAACCGAACCCCTGCGCCCAGACCAGTTCTTGGTCATAAACAATCCCCATCGAAAGCCCCGGCTGCTGGCGGTAAGCCATCTGCGATTCAATCCACGCGCAGAGCAAATCAATGTGGGAAGCCACGGCGTGATGCCTCAGAAGTCCTGATGTCATTCACGTTCCTCCTTTGGAAACAACCGTCCCCACGGGGGACGAGATTTC
>JANWYM010000123.1 GCA_025055355.1 Abditibacteriales bacterium | reverse complement strand
CCGATGTGAACGGCGGGCGCGTTGACTTTCTCGTAACGCCCCGTCAAATCCCGCTCGCGCCAGAAGGCGTCGTAGGTCGGGTGGCTCGTCCAAAACCTCAGCGAATCAGGGCTGTGGTTGGTGGCTTTCAACCAGTCCTCAATCATCGCCTTCTTGAACACACCGCCGGGGAAGATGGCGTGATGATACATGCCCGGCGCGGCGACGGTGATGTGCTGACAGGTCAGGCGGCTCGACCCCGCGCCCGCTGCGCCCAACTGCGTGATGCCCAACGCCGAACCGCCCCACGTCCCGATTTTGCCGTTGCACCAACTCTGCTGGACAATCCACTCCAGCGCGTCGTAGCCGTCGGCGCGTCCCTCCCACCAGCCGTCACCTTCAAACGGGAGGTTTTCACCCTCGGATGCGAACCGCCCCCGCGTGTCCTGCGCCACCAGCGCATAGCCGCGCTTCGTCGCTTCGCCCGCCAACCCCGCCAACGCGTTTTTGTTGTAAGGTGTGCGGACAAAAATGACGGGAAACGCCCCCGATGCCGACGGCAGATAAACGTCGGTCGCTAACCTCTTCCCGTCGCGCATGGCGACCATGAAGGTTTGCTTCTCGGGGGCGGCGGCGAAGGCATGACCAGTGACCAGTGACCAGTGACCAGTGACCAGTAACGGGAAGTAGGCAACGACAGGGAACGACAGGAGGATAAAAGCCAGTGACTTTGCTTTGCGTGTCATGCAGTATGTCTCCTCATCGTGAGCAAATAGATCAAGAGTGACGCAGTCGCGGTCATTCCTTTCCCTCTCCCCGTTGATAACGCCTGTCGTGGCGGGTGCATGAGCGTCGTTGTGAGGGGCGCAGCGGTGGCGAGGAACGAAGCAAAGCCATCTCCCGCGCCGGGGATGGTTTCGCTGCGCGCGCTATGACATCAGGGGTCAGGACAAAAAGCCCCACCGCATCGCTCCCGTGACTCCCCTCGAGGGAGGGGAAAGACATGACGGCTACTGCGTAACTGTTGTAGATTATAGCACGCGACGCCGCGCTTGTAACGTGGCACTTGGCGGGCTGGCAAGCCTAATTTTTCGCCCCTTGAATCCATGCCAGCACCGCTTGATACGCCGCGCTGTCGGGTCCGTCCCATCGCTTCCCGCCGCCGTGCGGGATTTTGTCGGTGTGGAGGATGCCCTCCGTTGTTGCGTCGGCAAGCGGCTTTTGCAGCAGGAGGCTTTTTTCAGGTTCGAGGAGGTTGACCACTTTGAGGGCGGAGAAGTAGTTGTCGCGGGTTTGTTCCTCCGTGAGATGACCGCGTTCGTCGGGGCGATGGAGGCGCAGGATGGTGTGCGTCGAGTGACAGTGCGCGCAGGATTTGCCGTCGCTGCCCACGGCGGTTGTCAGGATGGGCTGAATCCGCGCTTTGAAGAACTCATAGTCGAGATATTTCGCCCCGTCTCCCAGCGTTGTCGGGGCGGGCGTCCCTGCCAGCCCAGAGTTCGCGGCGGCGGCGATGCGGTCGTTGGGGTCTTTGAGCAAATTGCTCAGGGCGAGACGAATCGCGGGGTTTTGCTGCATCGCTTGGCTCTTTTGCACGACGTTAAGAGCGCGCTGCCGCACCGTCGCGTTCTTGTCCTGCAAACTTTCGGCGACGAGGCTCAACGCCTGCAAACTGTTGAGCGTGCGGGTGTCGCGGTTCAGCACGTCGAGCAGAACCAGCCGCTTGGCGGTGTCCGCATCCCGCACCAGCGCTTGCAGGGTGTTGCGCACCAGCGGGTCATTTTCCAGCGTCGGGGAGGATAGGGCCAGGGACACCGCCGCCCGCAGCGCGCCTTCGTCATCGCCCAGCAGCGCGGAGCGCACAAACAGTTTCGTCTCGCGCTCCTCGTGCAAGCGGGGCATCCCGTTGAGCGCGCTCAACAATTGCATCTTCCACGATGGCGCGGCATCGCTTGCCATGTAGGCTTTGAGCGCGGCGACAAGTTGCGGGTCGTCCTGCAAGGCGGCCCCCGCGCGCTTGAGCGTGTCGAACGCTGCCAGCCGCGCCTCGCGGTAGCCAGTCATCATCGCCGTCACCAGCGCGGTGAACTCCGCCTTGTTTTGCGGGGTGATGTTGAGCGGCAGGAAGCGGAAGTATTCCCACATCGTCTCACGCACGCCGCCGTTCGGCTCCATCGCAATCTCCCGCAGGAAGCGCAACGGCAGATGTAACACTGTCTTGTTGTCGCGCAGCGTGTAACTGGCAATAATAGCCGGGCGGCGATGCGCGGGATGGTCCAGCATTTTCAGCAGCGCGGCTTCCAGCAGCGGCGTCGCCTCCTCGTAGAACTTCACCGTTTCGATGTCGTTACCGATGCGGGCATACAGGTTGTTGGGCGCGTCAATCACGACGCCGTAGCCAAATCGGTCCGACGACTTGCGCAGATGGAAATCGGTCAAGCCGCGCAGAATCGCCTCGCGCTGCAAATCGTTTCCGTGCATGAGCGCGTTGGCAATTTTCTCCGCCAGCATCGTCACAGTCGCGCGGTGCGCCCGCGTCGCTCGCTCTCTGTCCTCCGGTTGCGCCAGCAGCGGAATCCAGTTGTTGTAAAGATAGCGGACGTTCTCATCGCAGATGTTGTAAAAGCCCTCCACCAAGTTGCGCCGCACCCACGGGTGTTCCGGGACAGACATCCGCGCCAGATACGCGTCCACTATCTGTTGCCGCACGGTATCGTCGTCCGTCCAGTAGAACCACTGCCACAGCGCGCGCGTTGCATAGAGGCGGACGAAGATGTCGGGGTCGTTGAGGCGTTGTATCAACGTGGAGGCGAAGCCCCTACCGTCACGCGTCAGATACGCAAAGTGCTGCGCGAACACAAACACTGCGCCGCGTCGCACGTAATCGTTGTGGCTGTTTAAAGCCTGCGCAATTTCCTTCAAACCCAACCCCTTGCGCGACGCCAACTCGCGCAGCGCCCACGCCGCCCCGTGCCGCACGATTTTGTTCCTGTCCCCCAACAACTCCACTAACGGCTCCACCGCCCGCGCATCCCCCACACGCCCCAACGCCTCACACGCCGCCCGCCGCACCAGTGGCTCCTGATGTCGCGCCGCCGCGAGAACGTCACGCATTACGGCGTCCGATGGCTTCTCCCAAATCTGGTCGAGTCGGCTGATGAGGACATCGGGAGGGGAAGTAGGGGGAGGTAAGGGGATGTTGGGGTAAGTAGGGGGATGTAAGGGGAAGTAAGGGGAAGTAAGGGGAAGTAAGGGGAAGTAAGAGGAGAGAGGGGGAAAGTTAGGAAAGCCAGAAATGTATCCACTTCCCCTTACTTCCTCTTGCTTCCCTTTGCTTGACCTTACTTCCCCTTGCTTCCCCCTACTTCCCCCTACTTCCTCTTGCTTCCCCCTACTTCCCCTTACTTCCCCTTGCTTCCCCTTACTTCCCCTTACTTCCCCTTTAAACAACTCCGACAACGCCATCACCGCAAACTGCGTCTCGCGGAATGGCGTTCTGAAATTCTCATACGACTGCTTGGGGTCAAGCCAGCCGCCCCACGCCTGCTGACGCGAGAGGAGGAAGCGAATCGCCTTTGCCACTTGTGGATGGTCAGGTTTGTAACCCGCTAATGCTAACGTCCACAAACAATGTCCCGTCTGGAATTCGACAGCGGGCGAATTGGGGTCGAACAACATGGACCACTGACCATCCTCGCGCTGCAAACTTAGGATGCGCTCGCAGTTTTTGCGGATGCGTGCGGCGTAAGCCTGCGGGTCTATCTGTACGAAGGCAATCGTCTGGTAGCACAGGTCGCGCAGGTCCTTGATTTTGTCCTGTTCAATCAGGCGGCGCAGTTGGTCGCGGTATTGCCGATACTCTTCCTTCTTCGTGCGGCGATACAGTTCGTCGAAGACGATCCAACTGTGTCCGGCGATTTCGTATGCGCTGACCAGCGGCATGTTGCCGTTCGTTTCGTCGGGGGGCAGTTCGGTGCGACCTTTGTAGTAAAGTTTGAGGTAGCCCGCCACGCCCTCCAAATACTGGGTGTTGCGCGGCAGGGCGGCGGGGTCGGGGAAGTTCTTCTCATGCAAATCCAGCAGATACGCGAGGCGGCTCATCACGTTCGCGCTCGCGCTGATGACGCGCGCCCACGTCGCGCCCCGATGCCCGTAGAACGGACGCGGGTTATTGTAAAGCCGCTCGATGAGGAACTTCAACGCCCCGCGCTGCTGCACAGGATAACCGTTCCGCATCGCAATCTCCTTCGCCCGCGTCGAGAAGTGGGCGGGATGGCAGGCGACGCACTGCGCCGTCTCCGCGTGCACGTTCGCCACGCGGTTCGTCACCCCGCCCGCGCGCGGCGTGTTGGCAAACCACGAGTCGCCCGCCGCAATGATGTAATCTACGCCTACACGCACAGCGCGGCGCGATGCTGCGCCGAGTGAGGCGTATTGCGTATTGCGTGCGGCGGACTGGTCACTGGTCACCGATAACTGGTCACTGAGGTAGGGTGGCACGTCGTAGGTCAGCGTTCTGAGTTGATAGACAGGGTGGTTGCCTTTGACCTGCACGTAGTAAGTGCCGCGTTCAATGACGCGCGTCGTGAACTTGTTGCCGGGCAGCGCCTGAATTTCGTGCGGGTCGGCTACGGGATCGCTGCCTTGTCTCCACTCCACGATGCCGCTGTTTTGCTCGCGGTAAATCAAAATGTCCACTGGCACCTCGCGGTCCAACAGGTCGAGTTGAAAGTAGACGAGGCGCGGTTGCTCATCGTGGTAAGTAAACTTGAACCAGTCATCGTGTTGGGGATTGCGGGTTGGGGGTTGCGGGTTGCGGAAGGGAGGCGGTGAAGGTTCCGGTCCCATTGGGAACAGGAAATCAGCGTCGTCGGCGGTGGCGAAGACGGTTTTCCCCAATGTCATCACGTTGGCGTCTTGATAACGGTTATTCGGCTCGGTCTCGATGATGTCGGGGGAGTTCGTCGTTGGCCACTCGCGCACTTGCGCTTGAAATCTCGCGCTATCGCCGCGCAGGATGAGTTGCCCCTCCCCATCGGCGGAAGACCGCAGGAGGAAGTAAACGTCCGGGTCGCCGACGTGCAGCGTTTTGCTGACGACCTCGCGCTGGCTGTCGCGCACCGTCACGCGCACGGCGTCACTCGCACCTAACTGGCTGGGGTCTTCCAGCGCGACGCTGACGGAGTAAATCCGCTGCGCTTTGAGCGGCATCGTTTTCTCAAACCGCTCGCCGCGTTTGAGTTGTCCCCGCACGTCCAAAACGTGCGGCAGCGTCAACGAGGGAGGCAGGGTGGACCCCGCTGACGAAAGACCTCTCGGTCCGATGAACGCTATCGCCCATCCCAGCAATATCAACCCCAAGAAACGCTTCACTGTTCCCCTCCCGCGATGCCTTGCGATGTGGACGGGGAATTTGACAGCGGGCTGAGAAGCAAGTTGCTTGTCTTTTGCGCCTTTGCACGAAATGGTTTATAATCCGCCACACGGGAAAGGAGACAAGCCATGCCGAACGTGCCAACCCTTGAGGATGTTCTGGGCTATACCGTTGGAGAACGCATCACACATTACGCTGGTCTTGAGAAGTATCTTCACGCGTTGGCGGAGGTGTCCGACCGCGTGCGGTTGGAAAGTTATGGGAAGACTTACGAAGGGCGCGCACTTTACAACGCCCTCATCAGCGCGCCGACGAATTTGGAGAAGTCGGACGACATCAGGGAGAACATCCGCCTCCTCGCCGACCCGCGACTGTCACCGAACGTAGATGAGATTGTGCAGAACACACCCGCCGTCATTTACGTCGGCGCGAACATTCACGGCGGGGAAACCTCGACGGGCGAAGCCGCCTTGCTGCTGGCGTATCGTCTGGCGTCCGGCGAAGACGACATAACGCGACAAATTCTGGAGAACTGCGTCATCGTCCTGGACGCTTGCCAGAACCCCGATGGGCGCGACCGCTTCGTGAACTATTACTACTCTGTGTTCAGCGGCACGCCTAACCCCGACCCGAATGCGATTGAACACCACATGCCCTTCCCCGCCTCGCGCGGCAATCACTACTACTACGATTTGAACCGCGACTGGATATGGCTCACCCAAATCGAGACCGTGCAGAAGGTCAAAGCCTACCTATCGTGGCGTCCGCAGGTCGTCATTGACCTGCACGAGATGGGCAGCGACGCGACGTTCTACTTTCCGCCGCCCGCGCCGCCGGTGAACCTGAACACAGGCGCGACCATTGAAAAATGGTGGGCGATTTTCGGCAGGGCGATGAGCGAGGCGTTCGACCGCGAGGGATTTGATTACTACGTCAAGGAGAGTTTCGATTCCTACTACCCTGGCTACACCGAATCGTGGGTGACGTTTCATGGCGCGGTCGGGATGACGTTCGAGCAAGCCTCCGTGCGCGGCATCGTCATCAAGCGCCGCGATGAAGCCTTGCTTACCTTCCGCGAAGCGATTGAGCATCACGTCGTGGCGATGATGGCGACCTTGACAACCGCCGCACAACGCAAAGAGGAATTGCTGCGTGACTTCCACACCTTCCACGCGACGGCGATTGAAGAGGGAAGGACGGGACGCGTCAAGGAGTTCCTCATCGCGCCCAGCGACAAGGCACAACGCCTCGCCCATCTGCTGACCGCGCAGGGCATTGAGGTGCGGCAAGCCGCCGAAGAGTTCACGACCACGGCGCACAATTATCTGACCGATGAAGCGACGGAGGTCACGCTGCCCGCAGGCACTTACGTCGTCCGCATGGACCAACCTGCGAAGCGACTCATTCAAACTTTGTTGGAGCGCGAGCCGCAGTTGCCCGAAGATTTCTTGAAAGAGGAATTGGAGCGCAAAGCCCAGCGCATTCCTGACCGATTCTACGACACGACCGCGTGGGCGTTGCCGCTGGCGTTTGGCGTGGAGATGTATTGGACAGAGAATATGCATGAGGACGGGGGGCTGATGGTTCAGGGCGCCGACAGTCATCCTCAACCCGCAACCCCCAACCCTCGCTATGCCTACCTACTGCCGCCGACTTCTGACGCTTGGGCGCGGACCCTCGCCCGTCTCGCGCAGGACGGCTACCGCGTGCACGTCGCGCAAAAAGCGTTCACGGTCAACGGGCGGAAATTTGAACGCGGCACGTTGGTCATCAAAGTGCGCGGCAACAAAGAGGACTTGCGCGAGCGCCTATCGGGGGTCCCGCACTTGTTCGGGGTTGACGGTGCGTGGACGGAGGACGGCGTTTCTCTCGGCAGCAACCACGTCTCCTACGTCACACCGCCCAAAATCGCGGTGCTTTACGATGTGCCAGCATTCTCCCTATCTTACGGCTGGCTGGCGTATCTGTTGGAGCAGCGATACCAGGTCACATTCACGCCCGTGCGCGAGAGCGTGCTGCGCGACGCGGACCTGAAGGATTACAATGTCATTGTCCTACCGAGCGGCTCGCCGCAGGTTTACGCGCGGTTCTTCGGCGAAGCGGAAGCCAAGCGGCTGAAGGACTGGGTTCACAACGGCGGGACGCTCATCACCTTCAAAGGCGCTACGGTATGGGCGGCGCGGAAGGAAATCGCCCTGACCACGTGCCGGCACGTCAACGACCTGAGAAAGTTGAAGGTCGAGGACGCGGACGAGCGCGATGACGAGGACGGCAAGAAAAAGAAGAAGGACGAATTTATCCCGCATGAACACCGCCCCGACCACGTGCCCGGCGCGGTGCTGCGGGTGAAGTTGGACACCTATCACTTTCTCACCTTTGGCTGCGGGGAGACGGCGAACGTGATGGTGGACTCCGACCACCTCTTCACGCCCAGCCGCGAAGGATGGAACGTCGCCACGTTCGTGGAAGAAGAGCGGCTGCGCGTCAGCGGCTTCGTGTGGGAGAAGATGCTCAAAGCCCTCCCCGGCAACGTCTT
Source organism: Abditibacteriales bacterium (assembly GCA_025055355.1). GTDB lineage: Bacteria > Armatimonadota > Abditibacteriia > Abditibacteriales > JANWYM01 > JANWYM01. The sequence goes on along the minus strand of JANWYM010000123.1, from coordinate 1,458 downwards.
CCTCGCGGACGAGCGTATGGGGAGAGGGCACGTCATCCTGTTCACCGAGGACCCACATTTCCGTTGTTGCTGGGAGCCAACGCAGCGGATGCTGATGAACGCGCTGCTGCTCTCGCCGAGTCTGGCGCGGTAGCCCACGACGCTGTCGCGGACGGGGCGGGCTGGAAGCCCGCGCTCCTAATCCCCCCGCGCCTCTTTGGTTATGCGCTGCTGCAGAGCGGCTTTGCCCACTTTACCTCGTCCTGTAGGGCATACCGCTGCCGCTGCGCAGGTGGCGCAGCCCCCGCCGTAGAACGTCACGGTCACCTGCTCTTTGAGGGGATGCAGGGCGGACACGACGCCCACCTCACCCTCGGTCGTGCGGACCTCGATGCCCAGGCCGGGGAGTTTCTGGTTCTGCTCTTTGTAGAAATCGTATTCGTAGCGCAGACAGCATTTAAGTCGCCCGCACGCGCCCGCCAGCCGCGAGGGGTTCAGCGGCAGGTGCTGCTCCTTCGCCATCTTAATTGAGATAGGTTCCATCCGCTGCAGCCACGTCGCGCAGCACAGGGGGCGTCCGCACACGCCGCAGCCGCCCAAGTGCTTCGCTTCATCGCGCGCCCCGATTTGCAGGAGTTGGATGCGCGTGTGGAAGATCGCCGCAAGGTCGCGCACCAGTTGGCGGAAGTCCACCCGCTGCTCGGAGGAGAAGTAGAAAACCAACTGCGAGCGGTCAAAGGTGTAAGTCGCGCTGATGAGGTTCATGGGCAACCCATGCTCTTCGACCTTCCGCTGGCAGATTTCCAGCGCCTCTTTTTCCTTCTCGTGGTTCTCCGCGTCCTGTGCGAGGTCGGAGGCGGTGGCAATGCGGATGATGGCTTGCAGCGGCTGCACCTCCTCCGCGCCCGGAATGTTCATCGGTCCCGTCTCCACGGTTCCCATCTCCAACCCGCGCACGGTCTCCGCAATCACACGGTCGCCGGGCATCGGATAGACCCCAGGCGGACGAAGGTAATAACCCCGCCCATGGTCGGGAAACACCACACTATAAATCAAAGCCATTGAGAGGCTCTCCTTCTTTAAAACGTTGGCAAGTTGCACGTTGGCACGTTAGAACGTTGGCAGGTTGTACGTTGGCACGTTGGCACGTTAAACCTGCCAACCTGCAACCTACCAACCTGCCAACGTGCAACTTGCCAACGTGCTAACGTGCCAACGTCAGTTCTCTACCTGCCGCGCCAGCGTCAGACAAAAAACGCGCTCGGCGCCGGCGTGGCGGAGGGCGCGGGTGCACTCGTTTAAGGTTGCCCCGGTCGTGAACATGTCGTCCACCAGCAACACCGTTTGACCTTTGACCGCCGAGGCATCGCAGACCTCAAACGCCCCCCGCACGTTGTCGGCGCGCTCGGAGCGCGAGAGTTCGACTTGCGGGCGCGTCCGCCGCACCCGTTGCAGTGCCGTCACGTTCAGAGCGGCGCT
>JANWYM010000122.1 GCA_025055355.1 Abditibacteriales bacterium | reverse complement strand
CTTCTCCCGTCGAGGCGGAAAAGGATTTCTCGCCCTACTGCGACAATGTGACTCCATGAACACATTCCTCCAACGAAGGCGAACCGTGGTCGCCGTTCTGCTTGTCTGTGTTTTGCTTTCGGCAGCGCACGCCACGCCGGACGTTGCAAAGGACGTCGAATTCCTCCGCAGCGGCGTTTACAAAATCGGGTGGCCCGGGGTGCCCGGTCCGTTGTGCGTGTTCGGCGAAGAGGCGTTCCCGGTGATCGTCGCCGAGGAAGGCGGGCAGATCGTTCCCATTGTGGCGGCGGCGCGGTGGGGTAAGGGGCGGTTGGTGGCGTTCCCTCACGACGGCTATTTGGGGGCAGTGCTTGAGACGGCGGACACGCGGCGGCTGATGACCAACGCGATCCTGTGGGCGGGGGCGAAGGAAACGGCGCAGCCCAGCGATGTCAGGGTCGGGGTGCGTCATAACGCGAATTTGGTCAGGCGACTGCAAGCGTGGGGCTTCAACGCGCAGTTACTAAATCAGCCGAACTGGACGGCGGAGTTGCCGAAATGTGACGTCGTCATTTCGACGTTGATGGACCCTGCCATGCCGCAAACCGAACGCGCCGCGTTGGAGCAGTTCGTCCGCAGCAAGGGCGGGCTGATTTCGGCGAACCTCGTCTGGGGATTTCTGCAGCTCCATCCGGGCAAAGACGTCAACGACTTGCCGGGCAATCAACTATTCGCCTCGGCGGGCATCACGTGGGCGGACGGTTACTGCTCGCCCCCCCCAGGCGACTTGCTCGCCGTTGACAAACTTCCCCCGCTGTATTGCCACGCCGCCCGCGCGTTGGACGCGGTTGAAGAATGGAGCCGCACCACACGGACGTTCACAAACGAAGAACTGAACGTGATGACCTCCGCGTTGTCCAAAGTCTTTGGCAGCGTGCCACCGCCGCATCAGACGCGGTTCACTCGACTGTTTCAAACGCTGGACGCCAACGCGAACTCGATTCCAATTCCCAGCCGCCGCCGCCCGGTGACCGAAGCGGCGGGCGTGGGGAGACTGCTTCTCACGCTGCACGTGTGGCGACAGCAACGGTTGCCGCCGCCGCAAGTCACAGCCGACCCCGCCGCCGCGATTTTTCCCGGCGCCGTGCCGACGGGGGCACAGCGCGTTACGCGCCGCGTGCAAATCAACACCAGCGTCCCCGCCTGGCACAGCACGGGACTCTACGCCGCGCCGGGTGAACTCGTCACAGTCAGGGTCGCACCGCAGGCAGCAGACAAAGGCTTGAGCCTCCAAATCGGCTGTCACACCGACACACTCTGGCATCTCAACCGCTGGCAGCGCGTGCCTGAACTCGTACGGCGGTTCAAGGTCAACTCGTCAACGATGCAGATTGCCAGCGCCTACGGCGGGTTGATTTACGTGGACGTGCCCAACAACTGCAAACTCGGAAACGTCGTCGTCGAAATCAGCAACGCGGTTGACGCGCCCCTGTTTGTTCTGGGCAAGACCGACGTGAACGCTTGGCGCACTACGATACGCAACCATCCTGCACCGTGGGCAGAATTGGCGACGGACAAAGTGATTTTCACGCTGCCGTCAGGGCAAGTGCGCCACCTCGACAATCCCGATGCACTCCTGCGCTACTGGGATAGCGTGTTGGACGCGATGGCGGACATCTGCGCGGTCCCGCGTCAGCGCGTGCGCCCGGAGCGCGTCGTCTTTGACGAACAAATCGCGGCGGGCTACCTCCATTCGGGCTATCCCATCATGGGACCGCTCAACGTCGGCGCGGAAGCCGTTGATTTGCCGACGCTGCAGCGCGAAGGCCACTGGGGTATCTTTCACGAGTTGGGGCACAACCATCAGCAAGGTGACTGGACGTTCGAAGGCACCGGCGAGGTTACGAACAACGTGCTGGTGCTTTACGTGCTGGACACGCTCCTCCCGCACGCCAAGGGACATCCTGCGTTCACGCCCGAAGTCCGCGCCCAGAAAACGAAGACATACAAAGACGGCGGGACGACGTTTGAAGACTGGAAGCGCGACCCGTTCCTCGCGCTTATTATGTATCGGCAACTGGCGGACGCCTTCGGCTGGGACGCTTTCAAGAAGGTCTTCGCCGAGTATCGGCAACTGCCGCCGTCCGCACGCCCTAAGAGCGACGACGAGAAACGCGACCAATGGATGATCCGCTTCTCCCGCGCCGTTGGCAAAAACCTCGCGCCCTTCTTCGAGTATTGGGGCATCCCAACCTCTGCGGAGGCGCGGCAGGCGATTGGGGATTTGCCGCCGTTTACGCCTCCGGGGTAAAGCCCAAAACAATGTCAAATCGGGCAGCCAGTTCGCCGATGCGCGAGCCTTTGACGGGGACGAAATCAACGGTGACAGCAGCGCGCTGCTTGGGGTCGCGGATTCTCATGTAGATACCGTCTCGCTCATTTTGCGGTTCGCCTTTGATGTAACACTGCGTTGTGAACTTCTCCTGTCCCTTTACTTTGACGGCGAAGTGAATGTGCGGGGTGCGTCCAGGATAAGGCACGGGTTTGATGGTGCGGAAATAATACTCGCCCGTTGACCCTGTGAGGAAGCGACCGAACCCTTGGAAGTTCCTATCACGTCCGTCGCGGTTGTTGCTGCGGCTGTGCAGATAGGCGCCGTTGTTATCCACCTGCCAAATCTCGACCAGCGCGTTCCGAATCGGCTCACCCCGAGCGTCGAGAATACGTCCGCTGAGGTGTGTAATTTTGCCGACAGCGGGGGTGATGGCGTCGTTGATGATGAGCAAGTCGTTATCCGTGTCTAACGGCAGGCGGTCGGGATAAAAAGGACCTTCGGTTTGGCGCGGCGTGCGCACGAGTTCCTCCGCAAACGCGCCGGGGACGGTGAAAGCCGCCAGCCCCAGCGTCATGCCTTTCAGGAAATAGCGGCGAGTGTGGAACGAAACGATTTCATTCATGAGTGATGACCTCCCTTGAAAATACCTGTCATGGCGAGCGGAGCGAAGACAGCCTCTCCGCTGCAGCCGTCTCTTCCGCAGGGGATTGTTGCGCTCCACTCGCCACGACGTTCTCATACGGCGTGGTTGCCCCGACGCGTCGGGGCATGGGCGACTCGCTGGAAAATGACTTGCGGACGCCCCAAAGGGGACCACGCGCTTACGTTAGCGGTCGGGTCTGCCGCCTGGCCCACCAGGTCCGCCCGGCGGAGGACCGCCCGGTCCACCCGGACGCCGCATCGGAGGCCCGCCGATGCGCACCGTCTCCGCCTCAAGCACGCCCTCGGAGACGAATTTCCCCATTGCCATGACGAACTCATCTTTCTTCACGTCGGACAGAGCAGCATCCTTCGTCACCATGACCCTGGTTTCGTCCGTCGTCTTCACCGTCACTGTCTTACCGTCAGCAGTTTTCAAGGTCAATGGTGAGGTGCTGGTCACTTCGCCAACGGGCGGAGGACCAAAGGGCCTGCCCGGAGGTCCACCGGGTCCGCCCGGTGGAGGTCCGCCGGGGCCACCCGGTCTGCCCGGTCCCCCCGGCGGAGGTCCGCCGAGGCCACCCGGTCTGCCCGGTCCCCCCGGCGGTCCGCCAGGTCTACCGCCGAACGGTCCCATCTGGGGCGGGTTCACCATAATCATGCCCGCTTCAACGGTCTTCCCATCTTCCGACGGTCGTCCAAAGACCATGATTCTGTTGCCCTTCTTGATGTCCGCCACTTTGCCTTCCACCGTCTTGGTGAACTTGGTTTTGTCCGTGACGTTAATCGTAAGCGACCCGCCGAACCCTTCTACCGTGATGGTCTTTTTGTCTACCGCCGTCACTCTGCCCCCCGCAAACGGCGGACGCGGCGGACCCTCCCCTGCGCCCGGCGGACGCTGGGGACGCTCCCCCGCGCCAGCGAAACTCACCGCAACGGCAGCCCCCACTAAACCAACTGTCAAGAACTTAACCTTCCACTTCATACTAAATTCCTCCTCGCGATGCTTTTTGACTTGTCCGTCGTAACGACTTGATTCGTCGAACGACTCAAGTCGCTACGATGGAGTGCGCCAAATCTCACCTTGACGGAATACTATCCATCGCCACCGACTCCACCTAAACTCCCCAGTCCGCCGAAGCCGCCAATATTCCGCATGTATTCACGCATCTGCTGACGCATTTGCTCCTGCTGTTCTGGCGGCAGGTTCTGGAGGCTCTGTCGCCACTGGTCGAACCACTGGCGCCGCTGCTCGCCGGTCATGCTGGCAAAGTCGGGCAATCCGCCGCTATTGCTCGGAGCCGGATTAACCGAGGGTTGCCCGCTCGATAGCGGGGGCGTTCTGCCCGCGTCCGCCGTTGAGCGCATCGGCGCGCTGGGTTTGTTCTCGCCCAACGCCACCACGAACGTTCGACCGCCGCGCGCTAACGCGGCGTTATCCGCGTCCGCGCTTTGCACAGTGTAACCGAACGCTGATTCCCCTGCGCGGACGTAGCGCGTCTCGCCTCTGGCGACGTCCTCCACGAGGACGTATAAATCGTCACCCACGCGCACCGCTCCGACGACGGCGATTCTATCCGAGGCCGGGTTGCTCGCGGCTTCGCTCGGCGGCATCGGCAAAAAAGAGAACATGGGCGGGACGTTCGAAGGCGACGTTTGAACGCCCTGGTTCGGACTGGAAGACAACGGCTGAACGGGTCTATCCCGTTGGGCGGATGGCTGCGTCACTTTCGCTTTGGGCGCAACGAGTGGCTGAAACAGGTTGCGTTGCGCGATGACGGTGTAGTGAGTGGATTGCGGTTTGCTGAGAGTGGGCTTGTGGGCTGTCCGCGCGCGCGCCGTTCTCTCACCCGATTCCGTCTTTTCTGCGGCGTTGGCAGGTTCATTTTCAACAAGGTGATGAACCACAAGCCATATCGCCCCCAGCAGAACGGGAATCAACAGACTTCCCGCAATCAATTGCATGCACCTGCGCGCTTGTATTCTTCGCCTTCTCATCGTTGTTCCCCTCCTCTCATACCGACCCCTCCACATAGGAGCGCAGTTTGCGCGCCAGTCGCGCCTTGGCGGTGAACATGCGCGATTTCACCGTGCCGACGGAGCAGTCTAAAATTGAAGCGATTTCCTCGTAGGACATATCTTGCATGAAGTAAAGCGTGATGACTTTCCGCAACCGTTCGGGCAGCGTTCCCAACGATTGCTGCACGCGCTCCCGCAACTCCGCGCGCTCCAACTCCCGCAGAGGGTCCTGCGACCCATCGGGAGGTTCCCATCCTCCGCCCTCTTCGCCGTCGAGGGACGAGTCCAACGAGACGATTTCATTCGCGCGAAGATGGCGAGCGCGATCAATGCACAGGTTGACGGCAATTTGAAAGAGCCAGGTGGGGTAACTGCACTCCCCGCGAAACTTTTCCCGCGCGCGGTAGGCACGCACGAACGTTTCCTGCGTAATGTCCTCGGCTTCCTCGCGGTCGCCCGTCAAGCGAAGAACGTAACGGAAAACTCTGTCCTTATACAGCCGCATGACCCGCTCAAACTCCCCATTGTCCTCCGCCCGCCTTTCGCGCAGCGGCGGGGTTCGTTCTGCAAGAGCCAGAGAGCCGTTGTCCCTTGAAGCCAACATCATTGCTTCCCCCTTTGGGGTCATGAACGTTTGACTTTCATCACAGTCATACCGTGTGTCCTCACTATTCAGTTTACTGACTGGACATGAAAAAAGTATGAAAACATCAAGCCGCTCGAGAAGTTCTTTTGCGTTGCGCGCTTCTCGCCCTCTCCGAATTAATTGAGGGCATCGCCTCTGTGTCCAAGAGTTATTGTCAGAGGCATCCTCCGGGTTGTCGTTGACACATCACCCCGCGTGAAAATGTCATGACAAGTGAAGCGAAGCCATCCCCTGCCGAGGAGACGGCAGCAACGGGGGAGATTGCTTCGTCGCTGCGCTCCTCGCCATGACATCCATGCGCTTGCCCTGATACGCGCTTCATGATAGACCTTTGCGAAGGAGAGAGCACGAGGTGAAAGTTCAGTTGCTTGACACGATACCGAGCCGCATCGCGGCTGAACAGGCGACGGTCTTTCTACCGTTTCATAATTTTTTCACATTCGCGGCGTATAATAAGAAGGGAGGGAATCAGGTTATGAGGATTCTTCTCATTGAAGACGAACCGGACATTGCGGCGGTGGTCAAGCAGGGGTTGGAGGAAGCGGGCTACGTTGTGGACGTAGCAGAGGACGGCATGCAAGGTCTGGATTTGGCAGCGGAGCGAAATTATGCCTTGATTCTTCTCGACCTCATGCTGCCTCGGCTGGACGGCTGGCGCGTGTGCGAAGAGCTGCGGGCGCGGCGCGACACCACACCGATTCTGATGCTGACAGCGCGCGACGCCGTGTCAGACCGCGTGCGGGGGTTGGATTTGGGGGCGGACGATTACCTGCCCAAGCCCTTCGATTTTGACGAGTTGCTGGCACGCGTGCGCGCGCTGCTGCGGCGCGACAGCATTCACAAAACCCGCATCATCCGCATCGCTGACCTCGAAATTGACACCGGCACGCGCCGCGTGAGCCGCGCCGGTCAGGAAATCGTTCTGACCCCCCGCGAGTATTCGCTGCTCGTCGCGCTGGCAGCGCGGCAGGGGCGCGTGTTGACCCGCGACGTGATTCGGGAGACAGTGTGGGCGGATGAAGACAGTTACTCCAACACGGTGGACGTTTACATCGGTCTGCTGCGGAAGAAAATTGACGCGGGGCATGAGGTCAAGTTGATTCACACCGTTCATGGCTTGGGCTACACGCTGAAGGTTCCGAGGGACAATGCACCAAGCGATTGATGCTTTTCACTGATTTGCTGGGGTCACCTCAGCCCGAAGGGTTCGGCAAAGAGCATCAACGGCTTTAGAGTCTCTCCGAAAACCTCCCCCGGTTGGGATGTCCTGCAGGCTGGCGACCCCACAGCCTGACGACTTCGGCTACGCTGTTGCCAAACTGCGGGGCGGCAGACTCCCATGGCAGGGGCGGTTTTCGGGCAGGTTCTTAATGCATCGTGAAACGCGCACTGCTACGATTCCACTCTGTCCGCGCGCGGCTCGCGCTCTGGAACGTCAGCGTCATGGCGCTGATGCTGGCGGCATTAGGCGTGACCCTTCACACCCGCGTCCAGCAGGATTTGCTGGTGTCGGTGGATCGGGAACTGGCGGAGCGGGCGCGGCGGATGATGGGAATGTTTCCAGGGTTTTGGTTTGGTCCGCCGCTGGGCGGTCCACCGCCGGGCGGTCCGCCCCCGCGCGGTCGGCGCGGCCGAGGGAGACCACCGTGGGGGGGGCTGGGGGGTCCACCTTTCGAGCGCGGTCCGCGACCGGACCGCCCCCCACCGCTTTCGTGGTTGGCGCCGCGCATGATGGACCAGACGGGCAGAGTGCTCTCGCCCCCCACTGAGCACGCACCGTGGGACCGCGCCGCGTTGGGGCGGGCGCAGCGCGGGGAGGCAGTATATTCAATCACGACGGTGGAAGGCGAGCCGCTGCGGGTGTTGTCGCTGCCGATCCTCCAGAACGGCGTGGTCACTTACATCTATCAGTTTGCTCATCCTTTGACCGATACTTATCGCGCCCTCCGCGGTCTGCGGCGCACGCTGCTGACGCTTATCCCTATTGCGCTGCTCATCGCCGCCGGGGGCGGTCTGTTCCTGACCGAACGTGCCTTGCGTCCCGTGCGGCAGATGGCGCAAGCCGCTGGGCGCATCGGCGCGAAGGACCTCTCGGAGCGGTTGCCCATCGTCGGCAACGACGAGTTCGCCGAACTTGCTGCCACGTTCAACGGGATGCTGGCGCGGCTGGAGGAAGCGTTCGCTAAGATGAAAGCCGTGCTCGAACAACAGCGGCGTTTCACGGGTGATGCCTCACACGAATTGCGCACCCCGTTGACCGTCATCAAAGCCCACACCAACCTCGCCCTGCGCAGCCACCGCACGGCGGAAGAATATCAACGCGCCCTGCAAGCCATTCAACGGGCGGCGGACACGATGCACCATATCGTGCAAGACCTTCTGCTGCTCGCCCGCGCCGATGGCGGGCAGTTGGCACGCAACGTCTGTGAGACGCCTATCACGGAAATTTTGCAGCGCGCCATCGAAGCCGCGCAAAAGCCCGAGGGCGCGCCCGTGACCCTTAACGTGCCTGATGCCTCTGTGACGGTGACGGGGAACATCGAAGAACTCACGCGCCTGTTTGCCAATCTGATAGATAACGCCTTGCGGCACACCCCAGCCGATGGACGCATCACCGTTTCCGCGCGCCCAATGCAGGATGCCGTCCTCATCACGGTCGCAGACACCGGCGAAGGCATCCCGCCCGAACACCTCCCGCACGTCTGCGAACGCTTCTACCGCGTGGACGCCGCCCGCTCCCGCGCCGACGGCGGCTCCGGGCTGGGGCTGTCCATCTGCCAAAGCATTGTGGAAGCGCACCAGGGCAAGATGACCATTCAGAGCGAATTGGGCAAAGGCACCACCGTGCACATTACATTCCCGAAGCCGGGAGTCGTCAACCCCGTGAGCACATAACCTCACTATCGTAGCCGTGCATGCCCAGCAAAGTGAGTGGTTTCCTCGGGGTCGCCTCACCCTTCATCGAGCGCGGAGAACGAGGATTTGTCCCCCAGAGCGCGAATACGCGAGGGAGGAGGAATTGCGCTATGTCTCAGCAAGGTAGAGGATGCATTATCACGTTAGTTGCAACCTGTCTCTGCTGCATCGCTGGGAGAGGAGCCAACCCTATGCCATCCATTGTTCATTTCCGCGACTTCGCACAACTCAAACGAGTGGACGGTGCGCCTGAGGGCTGGACGACGTGGACGCCGCGCGCCGAGATTTCGCCGCGCTTCGCGGTGGATGCGGCGGCGGGGCGCAGCGGACGCGGAGCACTGAAAATAGACGGCAACGACAACCCCGCCGCTTACGGCGCGTGGCGGCACACGGTGGCGGGTATCGTCGGCGGGCGCGTGTATCGCTTCACGGCTTATTACCGTGTCGAGGGCGTTCAACACGAGCGCCGCTGCGTGTCGGCGCGGCTGGACTGGCGGGACGAGAAAGGCAACCGCGCCCGCCCGCCAGATTACGCGTTGGACGTTGACCGGGTCGGGGCGTGGAGGAAAGTCGAACACGTCGCCGCCGCGCCTGACAACGCCCGCAGCGTCGTCATTGAACTCGCCTTCGGCTGGTGCGCCCAGGGCGCGGTCTGGTGGGATGACATTCAACTGCGCGAAGACCGCCCCTCACCCGTCCTTGACAAGGAGGGGAGAAGGAGCGGTGAGCGCGTCGTGCGGGCGATGACGATTTATCACCGCCCGCGTGGGACGCCGTCCGCCACCGAAAGCGTGGAACAGTTCTGCCGCCTCATCGAGTCTGCCGCGTCGCAAAAACCTGACCTCATCTGCCT